>CAYSTY010000465.1:0-2198 GCA_964433685.1 uncultured Actinomycetota bacterium
CGCACCGGTGGCAACCAGGGCATCGGCTTCGCCGTGCCCGCCGAGCAGGCGGTCGCGTCCGCCGACCAGATCATCGAGCAGGGCTTCGTGCGGCACCCGCTGCTCGGGATCAGCGGCATCGACGTCTCGCCGGAGATCGCCGAGGAGTTCGGCCTCCAGGCGTCCCGTGGCGCGGTCGTCGACGCGGTCTCGCCGGGCAGCGGCGCCGACGACGCCGGCGTGCGTGCCGGCGACATCATCACCGAGGTCGACGGGGAGCCGCTGGCCACGATGTCGCAGCTGGTCGCCGAGGTCCGTTCCCGTGCGCCGGGTGACACGGTCGCGCTGACCATCGTCCGCTCCGGCGACGAGCTCACCTTGGAGGTCACGCTCACCGAGCGTCCACGCGACTGACGTACCCTCCCGTCGTCCCACCGCCCGCCCGTCCCGCACGGAGCCTGCTGGTGCCTGGTCCGCAGGAGCTGCTCGTCATCGCCGTGGTGGCGCTGCTCGTGTTCGGTCCGGAGCGGCTCCCCGAGCTGGCGCGGAACGCGGCCAGGTTCATCAACCGCGTCCGCGAGGAGACGAGCCGGAGCGTCGACGAGCTCAAGCAGGCCGCCGAGGTCGAGGGGCTCGACCGTGGGTGGCGGGACGTGAGCACCGAACTGAAGGGCGCCCGCGACGAGCTACGGCGTCCGTTCGTGGACGGCGAGGCGGCCCGCAAGCCGCGAGCTGGCCGCGCGGCGCCGGTGCCTGCGCACCGTGCCGACGACCGCCCGCCCCCGGTCGACTCCGAGGCGACCTAGTGAGTCCCAACCGTCACCGGGTCACCGCGCTCACCGTCGCCACGGTCCTGACCTCCTACGCCCTGGTGCGCAGCGGCGCCGCCGACCCCGTCGACCGGGTCGCGCGTGATGCGCTGGCCCGACCGCTCGGGCAGCGCGCCGACCTCACGATCGGTGCGGTGACCGACCTCGGCTCCATCTACGGGCTGATGGGTATCGCCGGCACCCTCTGGCTCGGCGGACGGCGCCGTCCCGCCGTCGACGCCGCGGTCGCCGGCGCGGCCGCGTGGACGGTCGCGCAGGGCCTCAAGCCGTCGCTCGACCGGCCGCGCCCCTACCAGGTCGACGCGGCCGAGCGGCTCGTGTCCATCCCGGCCGGTTCGTCGTGGCCGTCGGGGCACAGTGCGGTCGCTGCCGCGACCGCCACCTCGCTGTCGCCGCACCTCGGGCCGGTCCCACGGCTGGTCTCGGCGACCTTCGTCGGGACGGTCGCCGTCTCCCGCCTCTACGTCGGCGTGCACCACCTGACCGACGTGGTCGCAGGCGTCGCCGTCGGCCACCTGTGCGCCCGCGCGGTACGCGGGGTCCGGCGCCTCCTGACCGGACGACGCACCAACCTGCCGGACGGTGCCCGGTGATCGACGTCGTCGCCTTCGACGGGGACGACACCCTGTGGCACTCCGAGTCGCTGTTCGCGGTGACCCAGGAGCGGGTCGCCGAGCTGCTGGCTCCCGACGTCGACGCGGCCACGTTGGAGCGCGAGCTCGTCGCGACCGAGCGTCGCAACCTCGCCGTCTACGGCTACGGGGTCAAGGGGTTCACCCTGTCGCTCATCGAGACGGTGACCTGTTCCACCAGGAGTCCAAGATCGCCGAGTCCGGGCTCGCCGACCGGTTCGACCACGTGGCGATCGTCACCGAGAAGGACCCCGCCACCTACCGTCGCGTGGCGGCCCAGGTCGGCGTCGACCCCTCGCGGCTGTTGATGGTGGGCAACTCGGTGCGCTCCGACGTGCTGCCGGTCCTCGAGCTCGGCGGGTACGCGGTCCACATCCCCTACCACGTGACCTGGGAGGTCGAGCACGCCGAGCTCGACGGGGTCGAGCACGACGGCCGGTTCACCCAGCTGACCTCGCTACGGGAGCTCCCGGGCCACCTCGCTTCGCTCCTCGGGCGGTGACGCCGAAGCGGGTACGGACCGTCCGATGCGCCGGACGGTCCGTACCCGCTGTGGTGGTCGTGCGGTGGTCGGTCAGCCGACGCTCAGGGGCAGGGCACGGCCGACGATCGACGACTTGCGTGCGGCGAGCTGCGTCGCGATGGCGGTGATGGCCTGGGCGGCCGGCACGTCGGGGTTGCTGACCACCAGCGGCGCTCCACCGTCGCCGCCCTCGCGCAGCCGCGGGTCGATCGGGATGCGGCCGAGCATCTCGGT
>CAYSTY010000466.1:0-2190 GCA_964433685.1 uncultured Actinomycetota bacterium
CTCGGCGCCGTCCTCGACGCAGCCGGTATCGAGCTGCTCGGCGGCTGCTCGCTCGAGGAGACCGTCGAGCAGGTCACCTCGCAGCGCCCACAGGTGCTCGTGGCCGGCCTCCGCGACGACGACCCGGAGACCTTCCGCGTCGTGGCCACCGCCAAGGCGGTGCACGAGGACCTGTACGCCCTGGTGGTCGCCGACGGGGCGACCGTCATCGACCTGCGCGAGGCCGTCATCGCCGGCGTGGACTCGTTCCTGTTGTCGTCGGTGACGGCCGAGGAGCTGCGCGACGCGGTCGAACGCACCGGCCGGGGCGAACGCATCGTGTCGCCGTCCATCGCGATGCAGCTCGCGGGATCCTGGCGGCAGGAACCGCGCGAGTCGGGCGCCTCCGCCCTGACCGCCCGGGAGCTCGAGGTCCTGCAGCTGCTGGCCGAGGGGCTGACCAACCAACAGGCCGGCACGCGGCTCGGGCTGTCGGCCCGGACGGTCAAGACCCACGTGCAGAACCTGCTGGTCAAGCTGGACGTGCCGGACCGCACCGGTGCGGTCGCGCGGGCGTTCCGCCTCGGCCTGATCCGCTGAGCCCGAACGGTGGGTCCGGTCGAGCTCGCTGACGGCGTCTGCCAACTCACCCCGCAGCCGGGCATCAACACCTGGCTGCTGCGCGGCGACGACGGGGTCACGCTGGTCGACACCGGTCTCGACGCGCCCGGGCTCGAACGGGCGCTGCGCCGGCTCGGGGTCCACCCGCGGGAGGTGACCCGCGTGGTGCTGACCCACGGGCACCCGGACCACGCCGGTGGGCTCAGGCGGTTGCGGGCGGCCGGGGCCGCACCCGAGGTGCTCGTGGGGGCCGGCGACCTCGCCACGGTGCGCGGTGACGCACCCCAGCCCGACAGCGACCCGAGCACCCGACTCGGTCGGCTGTTCAACCGGCTCCCCCCACCACCGCCGTTCCGCCCGTACCCGCCGGTGCTCGATGCGCACGCGCTGACCGACGGGGCCGAGCTGCCGATCGCCGGCGGCGTGCGGGTCGTGGCCACGCCGGGTCACAGTCCGGGTCACGTCGCGTTGGTCCTCACGGCCCACGACGTCGTCATCGGTGGCGATGCGGTGTTCAACTACCTGCGCCTGCGCCCGTCACCGGCGTTCCTGTGCGCCGACGTGCCGCTGAACCTGCGCTCGATCACCACGCTGGCCGAGCTCGCCCCGTCGACCCTGGTGCTGGCCCACGGCTCGCCCGTCACCGGCGACGTCGCGGGACGGCTGCGCCAGCTCGGCGAGGACCGCGGCTGACAGCCGGTGCACGGACGGCCAGCGCGGCGGCGTCGCGGGCGACCGGCGCCCGGCAGACTCCCCGGCCGCCGACCTCCGCCGACGCCGAGCAGGGACCGCCGTGCCCGCCATCGATGACACCGTCCGCGCCGCCACCACGACGCTCACGTCCGCCGGGGTGCCCGCACCCGAGCAGGACGTGCGCGAGCTGCTGCTGCACGTGCTCGACCTGCGCGAGGCGGACGAGCTGGACGACGTGGCCGACCTGACCGACCAGCACGCCGCCTCGCTCGAGGCCCTGGTCGCCCGGCGCGCCGCGCGCGAACCGCTCCAGCACCTGACCGGTCGGGTCGACTTCCGGAGCATCGAGCTCGAGGTCGGGCCGGGCGTCTTCGTCCCCCAACCGGAGACGTCGTCGGTCGTCGCCTGGGCGGTCGACGCCGTCCGTGGCCTCGGGCTCCCGGCACCCCTGGTCGTCGATCTCGCCACCGGCGCCGGGACCATCGCGTTCGCGCTCGCCAACGAGCTGCCGCACGCACGGGTCTCCGCGGTGGAACGCGACCCGGTCGCGCTCGGGTGGACCCGACGCAACGCCGCGCGACGGGTGGCCGCCGGTGATCCGCCGGTCTCCTTGCACCTCGGCAGCATCGAGGGGTGCCTGCCGGACCTCGACGGTCAGGTCGACCTCGTGGCCTCCAACCCGCCGTACGTGGCGACCACAGAACGGCACGTCCCCGACCCCGAGGTGGTCGACCACGACCCGGCGATCGCGCTGTGGGCGGGCGAGGACGGGCTCGACGTCATCCGGCTGGTCGAGCGTGCCGCCCGCCGGCTGCTGCGACCCGGCGGCCTCGTGGTGGTCGAGCACTCCGACCGCCAGGGGCGCAGCGCCCCGGCGGTGTTCACCGACGCCGGGGG
>CAYSTY010000467.1:0-2186 GCA_964433685.1 uncultured Actinomycetota bacterium
GCATCGTGAACACGTCGAGCAGCGCCTGGGTCGGGTGCTGGTGCCAGCCGTCCCCCGCGTTGAGGACGGGGACGTCGAGGTAGTTGGCGAGCTGGACCGGTGCCCCGGACGAGCCGCTGCGGACCACGACCGCGTCGACCCCCATCGCCGCGAGCGTCAACGCGGTGTCCTTGAAGGACTCCCCCTTGCTGACCGAGCTGCCCTTCGCGGAGAAGTTGATCACCTCGGCGGACAGACGCTTGGCCGCGATGTCGAAGCTGATGCGCGTCCGCGTCGAGTCCTCGAGGAAGAAGTTGCAGACCACCAGACCGCGGAGGGTCGGGGCCGACTTGACCCGGCGCTCGGCGATGGGCAGCAGCTGCTGGGTCGTGTCGAGGATGGTCGCCAACTGCTCGCGCGAGAGGTCGTCGATCGCGATCAGGTGCCGCAGCGGCGCGCCGGCGAGGACGGTCGCCGGGGCCGCAGGTGCGGTCGTGGTCGTGGTCATCACGCCACCTCCTCGGTCACGACCGCGTCCTCGCCGTCGACCTCCTCGAGCCGTACCCGCACGTGCTGGCCGAACGCGGTCGGCAGGTTCTTGCCGACGTGGTCCGCGCGGATGGGCAGCTCACGGTGGCCGCGGTCGACCAGCACGACCAGCCGGACGGCAGCCGGCCGGCCGAGCTCGAGCACCGCGTCCATCGCGGCCCGGACGGTCCGTCCGGTGTGCAGCACGTCGTCGACGAGGACGACCGTGCGCCCGTCGACGGCCACGGGGACCCGGGTCTCACCGAGGGGCAGCGGCCCGCGGCGGTGGAGGTCGTCGCGGTAGAGGGTCACGTCGAGCGACCCGACCGGTACCTCGGTGCCCTCGATCTCGGCGAGCAGCCGACCGAGGCGCTCGGCGAGGGGGACCCCACGGGTCTGGATGCCGAGCAGGAGCAGACGGTCCGCACCGACCTCCCGCTCCACGAGTTCGTGCGCGAGCCGACGCAGGACCCGCGCCACGTCGGACGCGTCGAGGAGGTTCGTCACGCGGCACCCGCTCCCCCGGCGCATCCCCGGAGGGGACGGCGGACGGTCGGTGCGGTGCCTGGAGGCAGGACGAAGACGTGCACAGCTGCTCCTTCCCGGCCTCACTGGACCGGTCGTTAAAGGAGGCCGGCGGGGGCGCCGCCGGGGTCCCGGGTGCGACCGGTGACCGTCGGCGACCGTAGCAGCCGCGGCTCGGCGCGCTCGCACGCGGCGACGCACCAGGCTCCCGGCCGCGTCGGCGACCTAGGCTCGTCCGGACGCCGACGCGGAGCACGACGAGTGGGGGTGACCGCGGTGGTGATCGGCGTGATCGCCGCGGTGATGGTCGCGGCGGCTGGCGCGGCGGAGGCGTGGGCGCGCGGCCGTGGTCTGGAGGCCGCACGGGCGCAGCTCGCCACACGGCTCGGGGTCAGCCGGCTCGAGCTCGACGTCGTGGAACGCCCCGTCCTGGTCGCGCTCCTCCGCCGCGCCGGGACGCACGCGACCATCCGTGCGCAGGACGTCCCGGTGGGCGACGACGGCCGCCTGCGTGACCTCACCGCCACGCTCGAGGGGGTCCGGGTCCTGCCGCGTTCGAGGACCGTCGAGACCGGGCCGGGCTCGTTCACCGCCGTCATCGAGGAACGCGAGCTGGACAGCATCGTGCGGCTGCCCGGCGTCGTGGCGCGTCTCGAGCTCGGGGCCGATGGCCTCCGCGTGTGGACGATCCTGGGTGTCGCGGTGGACGCCGAGGTGATCGTGACCGACGGCGGGCTGCGGGTCGTGCCCGATGCCGTCCAGGTCGCGCCCCTGCTGCGGCTGCCCGGCGTCGGCGCGTTCCGCCGCGTCGTGGAGGATCGGGGTCTGCTCCTCGAGCTGCCACCGCTGCCGTTCGACGCGACCATCGAGGAACTGCGGTTCCAGGTCGGTGCGGTCACGGCGACCGGCACGCTGCCCGAGCAGCGCCTGCCGCTCGTCGTCCGGGCGGCGGGAGGGAGGGTCAGGCCCGGCAGCGGCTGAGGTAGGTCGCCTCGTCCCACCGGTCGAACCAACGCCCCGCCGCGGCGCGACCGTCGTCGACGAGACCGGCCCGGACCTCGACGGGGAGGTCGAAGTCGAGGGCGCCGACCTCCGCGGTGTCCACGAAGACGGTCCGCGCTGCGACGCAGGGGTCCTCCAGCACCCGCAGGTCA
>CAYSTY010000468.1:0-2184 GCA_964433685.1 uncultured Actinomycetota bacterium
CCGTCAGGGTGTCGGGCTCCACCTGCCGACGGTGTGGCGCCGCGAGGACCCGTGGGCCGCGCTCGCCTGAACCCCTCCCGCAGCGACCTGCACGTCACCACCGAACACCGGAGCCACCGTGGACCCGAACGCCGACGACCTGCGCGGGCTGCTGGCGCGTACCGCCGAGCTCGCCGCCGACCACCTCACCGCCGACCACGACGCCCCGGTGTCGCAACCGGTCGACATCGCGCAGCTGGTGGATGCGCTCGGCGGCCCGCTGCCCGACGGCCCGACCGACCCGGCCCTGGTCGTGGAGACCCTCGCCCGGGAGGCGGCCCCGGGCCTCGTGCGCACCAACGTCGGCCGTTACTTCGGGTTCGTCGAGGGCGGGGTCCTGCCGGCGGCGCTCGCCGCGGACTGGCTCGCCTCCACCTACGACCAGAACGCCGCGTTCCACGTCCTGTCGCCGACCGCCGCCGCGCTCGAGCTGATCTGCGCGGGGTGGCTGCTCGACGTGCTCGGCCTGCCCGCGGACGCATCCGTCGGTTTCACCACCGGCGCGCAGATGGCCAACGTCGCCGGCCTGGCCGCCGGCCGCGGCGAGGTGCTGCGCCGCGCCGGGTGGGACGTCGACGCCGACGGGCTGCAGGGCGGACCGCCCATCACCGTCGTGGTCGGCGAGGAACGTCACGCCACGATCGGTCGGGCGCTGCGGTTCCTCGGCCTCGGGGAACGGCGCGTCGTCGTCCTGCCCGCCGACGAACAGGGGCGGATGCGCCCCGACGGGCTGCGCGACGCCCTCGGCGACGGTCCCACCATCGTCTGCGCGCAGGCCGGCAACGTGAACACCGGCGCGTCCGATCCGTTCGGTCCCATCGTCGAGGCGGCGCACGACGCCGGTGCGTGGGTCCACGTCGACGGGGCGTTCGGGATGTGGGCGGCCGCGTCGCCCGACCACCGCCACCTCGTCGACGGGGTCGAGCTGGCCGACTCGTGGGCGACCGACGGACACAAGTGGCTCAACGTCCCCTACGACGGCGGCTTCGTGATCTGCGCCGACCCGGAGGCGCACCGCCGCGCCATGTCGCTGTCGGCCGCCTACCTCGCCAGGGCCGACGGCGGCCGGGACGGCACCGACTGGACCCCGGAGAGCTCGCGCCGCGCGCGGGCGTTCGCGACCTGGGCGGCGCTGCGATCGCTCGGCCGTGACGGCGTCGGCCGGATGGTCGCCCGCTGCTGTGACCACACCCGCCGGTTCGTCGACCTGCTCCGTGCCGACCCGGAGGTGTCGGTCCTGAACGACGTGGTGATCAACCAGGCGCTCGTCCGCATCGGCGACGACGACGCACGCACGCTCGCCGTCGCCGCCGAGGTCCAGCGCGAGGGTGTGGTGTGGCTCGGTACCACCGTCCGGGGCGGTGTCACCTCGCTGCGCATCAGCGTGTCCGACCACGCCACGACCGACGCCGACATCGAGGTGGCGGCTGCGGCCGTGCAGCGCGCCATCGCCGCCACCGCCCCGGCCGCCTGACCGACGCACGGGGAGGGAACGGCAGCCGGGACGGCGAAGTACCCGCACCGGAGCTGCACCGCCGTCCCGGGAGACCCTCGTGCGCCGACCCGCCGTCCTGCTCGCCCTCGTCGGGACGGCGCTCGCCGCCGCCCTACCGCCGGTCGCGGCCGCCGCCGATGACGCGCCCGCTGCGGGCAGCGACGTGGTCGTGATCGAGGTCGCGTCCGGTCGCGGCGACCTCGTCTCCGGCGGCGACGCGCTGCTGCGTCTCACCGCCCCCGACGGCGTCGACGTGGAACGGCTCACCGTCACCGACGACGGCCGCGACGTCAGCGACGCGTTCGCCACGCAGGAGGACGGCACGGCGCTCGGCCTGGTCACCGGGCTCGACCTCGGCACCAACCTCATCCAGGCGGAGGCGCCCGACGGTCGCGGTGCCCGCATCACGCTGACGAACGCCCCGCAGTCCGGACCGGTGTTCTCCGGTCCGCTGATCGAACCGTGGACCTGCACCAACGGTTCCGACCAGCCCGACTGCAGCCAGGAACCGACGGTCACCTACCACTACCGGTCCACCGACCCGGTCCAGAGCTTGACGCCTCCGGTGACCGCGGCCGGGCAGGACATCCTGTCCCGGTTCCAGCCCTACGACCCGGCGGACCCGCCGTCCGACGTCGCCACGACCACCA
>CAYSTY010000469.1:0-2170 GCA_964433685.1 uncultured Actinomycetota bacterium
CCCGGACCGGCCGATCACCGGCTCGGTCGAGCAGCGCGTGCGCGTTGGCCTCGAAGCGGTCGAGGTCGACGAACGCCTGCGGCAGCGGCCGGCCGGCCAGGGCCCGTCGGTAGCGCTCGTAGGTGGCGTCGCTCACGGACGTCCCACCTGTGCACGGACCGGACCGAGCACCCGGTCGAGGTGGTCGTTGCCGAACGTGCCGCGGGGATCGAGCTCGGCGCGGACGCGCTGGAAGGCGCCCCACCGCGGGTAGGCGGTGGCGAGGTCGTCCGCGGTCCGGGCGTGGAGCTTGCCCCAGTGCGGTCGGGCGCCGAGCGGCACCAGCGCCTCCTCGACGGCGCGGAAGAACGCGGCGTCGTGCCGGCGCGGGGAGAGGTGGACGGCGAGGTAGGCGCGCGGCCCACCCGAGGCGGGGGACAGGTCCGCGTCATCGCCCGCGACCCACCGGCACTCGACCGGGAACGGTTCGTGCCGACCGCGGTCGGCGAACACCCGCCGGACCCGGGCGAAGGCCTCCGGGAACGCCTCGCGCGGCACGGACTGCTCCATCTCGACGAACCGGACCCGGCGCGGGGAGGCGAAGACGCGGTCGCTGCGTTCGGCGTAGCTGCTGGCCGGCAGGCGGCCGAGGACCGCGTGGATGCCACGGGTCGTCGTCGGCAGGTGGTCGCTGACGCGCACGATGGCGCCGTACAGGACGTTGCTGACCAGCTCGTCCCCGACGAACGCCTCGGCCCGTCCCCGGGGGCGTGGTGCGGCGTTCGACCGGCGCTGTCGCTTGACCAGCGCGATCCCGCCGGGACGACCCGGGCGCCCGCTGCCGGGGAACCAGAAGAACTCGGCGTGGTCGTTCCCGTCGACGAAGGCGTCGAGGTCGGCGAGGATCTCGTCGACCGGTTCCACGGTCTCCTCGGCTTCGAGGGTGAACGCCGGCACGGTCCGGACCCGGACCTCGGTGACCACGCCCAGCGCGCCGAGGGACACCTGCGCGGCCCGCAGCAGGTCCGGGTCGCGGTCCGCGTCGACGTCGACGACGCGGCCGTCACCGGCGACCAGCCGCACGCCGACGATCGTCGCGGACAGGTTGCCGAAGCGGGCACCGGTGCCGTGGGTGCCCGTCGCCGTGGCCCCGGCGATCGACTGCACCGCGATGTCGCCGAGGTTCTCGAACGCGCGACCGTGGTCGGCCAGCTGCACGCTGGCGGCGGCCAGGCTGGTCCCGGCCCCGATCGTCGCCACGCCCGTCGTGGGGTCGACCGCGCGGACCCCCTGGAGGTGGCGCAGGTCGAGGAGGGTGTCGTCGGTGGTGACCAGGCCCGTGAACGAGTGCCCGGCGCCGACGACCCGGACCCGCCCGTCCCGGGCCGCCACGTCGGCCACCACCTCGGCGACGTGTCCCTCGTCCCGGGGCGAGAGCCGCGTCCGCGGCGCGCAACGTTGGTTCCCGGACCAGTTCCGCCAGCCGTTCGCCACCCACGCTCCTGTTCGTCGCCGGCACGGTTGTAGCCGAACCGGACGGCCGAGCGACCACCGACACCGTCCGGTCCGACTCGACGCGGGCCGCCATCCGCTCGTGGTGGGCCTCGGCGTCCGCGGGGGACGGGCGACACCGTGGTGCGCGTACCCCGGACGTCGCCGGGCGCGGAGGACACGCGCGCCACCGACGTCATCCCGACGCCGAGAGGACACCCCGTGAGCAGCATCGAGAAGAGCATCGAGGTCGAGGTCCCGGTCCGCACCGCCTACGACCAGTGGACGCAGTTCGAGAGCTTCCCCGAGTTCATGGGCGACGTCGATCGCATCGAACAGCTCGACGACACCACCACGAGGTGGCACGTGTCGATGATGGGCCAGGAACGCACCTTCGAGGCCGACATCACCGAGCAGGAGCCGGACCAGCGCGTCGCGTGGCGCAGCCGCGGCGAGACCCACCACGCGGGCGTGGTCACCTTCCACAAGCTCGACGAGGGCCGCACCAAGGTGATGGTCCAGATGGACATCGAGCCGAACGACTGGGCGGAGAAGGCCGCCGACGCGGTCGGCCTGCTCGACCGGTCGGTCAAGCGCGACCTCGACCAGTTCAAGAGCTTCATCGAGTCCCGCGGGACCGAGACCGGCGCTTGGCGCGGTGAGGTGGAGCAGGACGCCACCTGAGCGGACGTCCGCGCTG
>CAYSTY010000470.1:0-2155 GCA_964433685.1 uncultured Actinomycetota bacterium
TGCGGCGTGGTGCCCAGGTGGATGCGGCTCGCCGGCTCACGGGGGTCACCCCCGAAGAGTCGGACGGTGCCGGCGTCGGGCCGGCGCAGGCCCGAGACGAGGCTGAGCAGCGTCGTCTTGCCGGCGCCGTTCGGGCCGAGGAAGCCGACGAGCTCGCCGTCGTGCACGGTGAGGTCGACGTCGTCCAGGGCGACGGTCGGGCCGAAGGTGCGGGTGACACCGCGCACCTCGACCGGGACAGGGCTGGTCATGAGGACTCCTTGACGATGGTGGGGTTGAGGAGGGCGTGGAGGGTCGCGGTGTAGTCCTCGAACGCCCGGCGACCGGCGCGGGTGGCGCCGACCTGGGTCGAGGGCACGCGTCCCTGGTGCCCCTTGACGACCTCGACGTACCCGGCCTCTTCGAGGCGGGTCAGGTGGGTCGAGAGGTTTCCCGCGGTCATCTCCAGGAGCTGCTGAAGACGCGGGAAGGTGAGCCGGTCGCCGGCGGGCAGCGCCGTCAGGGTCGCCATCACGCGCAGGCGCGCCTGGCTGTGGATGACCGGGTCGAGCTCGCGGCCGACGGGGCTCACGCGCCGGCCCTGCCCCGGAGGTCACGGCGTCGCGCCCGCCGGACGTGCTCGACGAGTGCCGCGAGCAGCATGCCGCCGCCGCCCGCGAGCGCGATGACCAGCAGGAGCGTCGGCGGCCCGGTGAGGATGCCGACCGCGGTGGTCAGGCAGATCCACGCGCCGAGAGCGAACTGGGTGCGCTCGTTGAGCATCGCCCCGCCGGCCATGTAGAGAGCGCCGACGAGCAGCGTCGAGGAGCCCGTCATCGCGACGGCCACGGCGTCGTCCGGCATGTCGTTGGTGTTCATCCATGTCCCGAGCGCGGCGATGCCGAGGAACGACAGGAACCACGCCCAGCCGTACATGGCGCCCTGTGCGGCCGACGCCCCGCGAAGCCCGGCGCTGCGCCGCGACAGGTGCACGGCCGTGACGACGCCGGCCGTGACGAGCAGAGCCATGAAGATCACGAGCGCCGTGCCGTAGGACAGGTCGATCCGCGGGTCGGCGGGCCAGGCGAGCCACTGCACCAGGAAGCCGAACATCCATGCGACGCCCCAGGGCACGAAGAGCACGCGCCCGTCGACGTCGGTCGCCGCCCGGACGCGAGCCCGCTGTGCGGCGATCAGCGCCGCGCCGGCGAGGGGGTCGAGGATCTGGTCGTCCTCGACGGCCCCGAGGTCGTCGGGGACGGTGTCATCCGGCACGGTGCGGTCGGGGACTCGGCCGGTCGGTTCGGTGGTCATGGTGCTCCTCGGGGTGCCGCACGCGGTTCTGTCCTCAGACCAGTTTGCGTTGCAAAGTGGTTTGTCGAGCATCCCTCGCCGCCCGGCCCCTGTCAACACCTCCAGGCACCTGGCCTAGGTTGTGCGGCGTGGAGCATCGACCGACCACCACCGACGTCCCCGCCGCCGCACGCCCGCCTGCCCCCAGCAGACGCCGGCTGAGCGCCGAGGTGTGGATCGTGCTCGGGCTCTCGCTCGGGCAGTCGGCGCTCTACGCCGCCGTCCGGCTCTACGGACGCCTCACCGCCGAGGTCCCGCTCGCGCAGCAGTCGACGACGCTCAACCCGGTCCGCGCCGCCCAGCGGCCCTATCTCGACCTCACCCACCAGCTGCTGGCCATCGGCTTCGCGCTCGTACCCGTCGCCCTAGCGCTCTACCTGCTCTCCGCGAACGGGCGCTCGGCCGTGCGAAGGCTCGGGTTCGACCTCGCCCGGCCCGGCCGCGACCTGGCCGTGGGCACCGGGCTCGCGGCCCTGATCGGCATCCCGGGCCTCGGCGTGTACGTCGGCGGCCGGGCACTGGGGCTCAACGTCGAGATCGCCGCCTCAGGGCTGGCCCAGTACTGGTGGACGGTGCCCGTGCTGCTCCTCGCGGCCGCGCAGAACGCCGTCCTCGAAGAGGTCGTCGGCGTCGGCTACGTCGTCGAGCGGCTCACGCAGCTCGGCTGGACGGTGCCCGCGATCCTGGCCGCGAACGCCGTCCTGCGCGGCTTCTACCACGCCTACCAGGGCCCCGGCATGGCGGTCGGCAACGCCGTCATGGGCGTGGTCTTCACCTGGTACTACCTGCGCCGACGGCGCGTCATGCCGCTCGTCGTCGCGCA
>CAYSTY010000471.1:0-2150 GCA_964433685.1 uncultured Actinomycetota bacterium
CACGAGGAACCGTTGCGCTTCTCCCACGTGCCCCTGCAGACCCGGAGCTACCGCTGATGCGTGTGACCTTGGACGTGTGGCGACAGGCCGGCCCCGACGCCCCTGGCGAGTTCGAACGGCACGAGGTCGACGACGCCACGCCGGAGATGACCCTGCTCGAGCTGCTCGACCGGGTCAACGACGCGCTGGTGGCCGCCGGGCGTGAGCCGATCGTGTTCGACCACGACTGCCGCGAGGGGATCTGCGGCACCTGCGGGGTGACCGTCGACGGCCGCCCGCACGGGCCGGTGCCCAACACCCCGACCTGCCACCAGCACCTGCGCAGCTTCGAGGACGGCGACCACATCGTGCTCGAACCGTTCCGTGCGCGCGGGTTCCCGGTCGTGCGCGACCTCGCGGTCGACCGCACGAGCCTCGACCGCATCATCGCCGCCGGCGGCACCGTCTCGGTCGACACCGGCACGGCGCCGGACGCCGACGCGCTGCCGGTCCACCACGACGTGGCCGCGGAGGCGATGGACCTCGCCGCCTGCATCGGCTGCGGCGCGTGCGTGGCGGCGTGCCCGAACGCCGCGGCGCAGCTGTTCACCGGCTCGAAGATCGGCCACCTCGCCCTCCTGCCACACGGCGAGGTGGAACGTGAGGAGCGGGCCCTCGCGATGACCGCGGCGATGGAGGAGGAGTTCGGCTCCTGCACCAACTACCTCGAGTGCGTCGCGGTGTGCCCGGCGGGGATCCCGCTCGACGCGATCAACCACCTCAACCGCGAGGTGCTGCGCGCCACGCTCCGCAGCCGTCGCCGCCCGCGCTGAACCTCGCTGACCGGCTCCTCCCACGACCGGCGTGCCCCACGGGACCGCACGACGACCCAACGATGCGGGTGGTGACGGAGCGTTCCCGGCTCACCCTGGCCGGACGGGCAGCGCGGCGGCCCAGCCTGTCCGTGCGACCGCGGGCCACCCGGACCGACCTCGTCCAGCTGCCTAACGTCAGGTCGTCCCCGTCGCCGTTCGGGTAGGTGCCGCTGTGTCCTCACGCATCCAGGCCATCAAGGCCAGCACCCACCCGGTGGTCTTCCCGGTCTCGGCGGTGCTCATCCTCGCCATCGTGGTGTTCACCGGGGTGGCGACCGAGACCGCGGCCGAGGCGTTCACCGCCACCCAGGCCTTCATCCAGGACACCTTCGGGTGGTTCCTGATCGGCATGGTGGCGCTGCTGCTCGGGGTGTCGGTCTTCCTCGCCTTCAGCCGCTACGGGCAGATCCGGCTCGGTCCGGACGACTCGACCCCCGACTACTCGACCGGGTCCTGGTTCGCGATGCTGTTCAGCGCCGGGATGGGGATCGGGCTGGTGTTCTGGGGCGTGGCCGAACCCATCTTCATCTCCGAGGCGCCCCCACGGGTCGAGCCGGGCTCGGAGGCGGCCGCCCGCGAGGCGATGAACTTCGTCTTCCACCACTGGGGCTTCAGCCCGTGGGCGGTGTACGCGATCATCGGCCTCGGGCTGGCCTACTTCGGGTTCCGCCGCGACCTGCCGATGACGATCCGCTCGCTGTTCCACCCGCTGCTCGGCGACCGCATCAACGGCCCCATCGGCCACACCATCGACGTGCTGGCGGTCGTGGCGACGATGTTCGGCATCGCGACCTCGCTCGGCCTCGGGGCCACGCAGGTCGCCGCGGGCCTCGAGCGGGTCTTCGGTTGGACCACCGAGGGCAACGGCGCCCTGCTGATCATCATCGGGGTCATCACCGCGCTCGCGACCATCTCGGTGATGAGCGGCCTCGACAAGGGCATCAAGATCCTCTCGCAGATCAACATCGTCGCGGCTGCGACCCTCGCGCTGCTGGTGCTGGTGGCCGGCCCGACGGTGTTCCTGCTGTTCGCCGTGGTCGAGAACACCGGCAGCTACCTGCAGAACATCTTCAACATCCTCTCCTTCGGCGGCACGTACGCCGGGGAGCAGGCCGAGACCTTCCTCAACGACTGGACCATCTTCTACTGGGCGTGGTGGATCTCCTGGTCGCCGTTCGTGGGGATGTTCATCGCCCGGGTGTCGCGCGGGCGGACCATCCGCGAGTTCGTCTTCGGTGTCCTGCTGGCCCCGACGCTGGCCTCGTTCGCGTGGTTCACGATCTTCGGCAACACCGC
>CAYSTY010000472.1:0-2145 GCA_964433685.1 uncultured Actinomycetota bacterium
CGACCGGTTCCCCGCGGCGTCGACGGCACGCACGAAGTACCGCGCGTCGTCCGGGCCGGCCGGGAGTTCGACCGAGGTGCTCGAGGTGACCGCGATGACCCGGTCGTCGCGCAGCACCTCGTAGCTCACAGGCCCGCCGGTGTCGGCGGCCGGAGCCCAGCTCGCGGTCAGGTTGCCGCCGACCACGGCGATGGATGCGTTCCCCGGGCGCGTGGGGGCGGTGGTGTCGCGCGGCGCGAACCGTGCGAATCCCGACACGGTCTGTACCGAGTCCCCGGGACGGAGCGCGGCGGTGAAGTCGCCGCCCATCCAGAGCACCCCGTCGGCGTCGATCAGCGTCGCCCACGCCCCGTGACCACCGCGGGTGTTGAGCACCGGGTTGAAGTCGGGGATGACCTCGCCGGTGTCAGCGTCCCACGCGCCGACCCAGCCGATCTTGTCGGCCTGGTACCACGGTCCGGTGACGTCGCTCTGGCCCGGCCAGCCGTCGGCGCCGGAGTAGTTCCAGTCCTCGCAGTGGCAGCCACCGAAGACGACACCGTTCGCCCCGGCGATGGTCTGCATGTCGCCGTTCGGGTTGGTGATGTTGGACGACAGTCGGGTGTTCGGGCGGTCCCGGTCGAAGCTGAACATGCTGTGCTCGGACCCGCCGAGCCAGATGCGGTCCTCGACCTCGGCGACGGCTTGCTGGTAGTTGGACCGGAAACCGGTGCTGTACCGGGGCTCCCACGGCTCGGCCTGGGCGGCGCCGGCGGCGGTCGAGATGATCGCAGCCTTGTAGGCGCGCGTGCTCTCGCCACCCATGCTCTCGAAGTACCCGGCCGCGTAGACGCGGTCGCCGCGTTCGCTCGCGTCGATCGAGACGACGGTGCCGATGAACCACGGGTTCCACGAGCGGTCCGGCGTGCCATCGGTGTAGCGCACCCGGCCGGTGTGCTGGGCGAACACCGGGTTCGGGTCCGTCCCGCCCGTGAGGTGGGTGAAGGACCCGCCGAGGTAGAGCCACTCCCCGTGGACCGACAGCGAGCGGACGCTCAGGACACCGGCGGTGATGCCGTTGACCACCTCGAGGTCGAAGGTCGGGTCGGTACCGCCCGTCGCCGGGTCGAGGACGACGAGACCCGGCTGGGCCTCGCCGTTGACTCGGCCGAACTCACCGCCGACGGCGAGCCGGCCGTTCGGCAGCGCGGCCAGCGACTTGACCTGACCGTTGAAGGTCGGACGGAACCCGGGGACCCACGAACCGGTGCTGACGTCGAAGGCCGCCAGGTAGGACTGTTCGGTGGTCTGCCCGGTGCTGTGGTTGCGGACGTGGCGGAAGTTCCCACCGACGAAGACGTGGTCGCCGATCTGAGCGAAGGCCTGGACCTCGGTGTTCAACTCACCGCTGCGGCCGTTGGCCAGGCCCGTCACGCCCCAGGGCGCGGGCAGGACGCGGCTCTCGGGCAGCCAGGACTGCTCGGTCGCCGGGGTCCCGCTGTCGGGGATCGTCGGGTAGCTGAGGTCGGCGGTCCGCAGCCGCGGGCGCAGGTAGACCTGGGTGAACGGTCGCGCGTTCCCACGGCCGTTGGCTGCGCTCCACAGGTAGCTGTCGCTGCTGGTCTGGCCGGTGATCGAGTTGCCGTAGGCGAACCCGTGGGTCCAGTTCTGTTGGGCGTTGCCCCGAGCGGTGATGACCCGGCGCTCACTGAGCGCGTTGCTCGAGCTGCCCCAATCGTGGCTGCGTCCACCGCTGCCGCTCCAGGAGTCGAAGCGCCACGTCGACAGGTAGTGCTTGGCGGCGAAAGTCCACACCCAGCGGTCACGCTGTTGGAACTGGAACCGGACCTCCTGCCAGCTCGTGCCGTTGGTGTTGCGTGCGCGTCGGAGCCGGATGCCGTCCGGGAGCGCGTCCACACGTCCTCCGTCGAGGAGGGCGTCGACGGTGCGCGACGGCAGCTGTCGCGGTTGGAACGCGGCGGGTCCGGTGTGGGGGGTGTGGACCTGCTCGGGGTCACCGAGACCGTCGTAGCGCGTCTGCCAGCCCTCGCGACCGCGGCCGATCAGGACCCAGCCACCCCCGTCGGTGGTCTGGTCGCAGTAGAACTGCTGGGGTGCGACGAGGCTCGGGGTGCGCAGCCAGTAGACGCCGCTCGGTGCGGACGG
>CAYSTY010000473.1:0-2143 GCA_964433685.1 uncultured Actinomycetota bacterium
GCACCCACGGCCGCTGCGCTGACCGGGCCGCCGTCCGGGCGCGGTCAGTCGGGGCGGAGGGTGCGCAGCCTGCCGTCGAAGCGCGTGACCCGGGTGCGGTCGAGGTGCTCGAGCAGCGGGATCGCGTACTTGCGCGTCGTGTCCCAGGCCGTCTTCGCCTGGGCCGCGGTGAACGGCCCCACCTCGGTTTCGAGCCGTCGCAGCACCGCCACCGCGCGCTCGACCGCTGCGGCGGCGAAGGCGAGGTCGCCCGTGCGGACGATGGCGCCGGCCTGGACGAGGCGGTTGACCTCGCGGTGGTCGATGCCGAGCCTTCGGGCCGTGGTGGTCAGGTCCGGCGGGGTGAACGGGGTGGCGAGCAGCGCGTCGAGGAGCTGCTCGTCGCGGCTGCTGCGTGCCGCGCCCGCCGTCGCCGCACGGTCCGGGGTGGTGAACCCGCCGGCCACGCGCACGAGGACGCCCGCCGTGACGAGCCGGTCCACCCCCTGCTCGGCGACACGGCGAGGTGCCCCGGCCGCGACCATCGCGGCAGCGAGCGTGGCGCGGTCCACCGGCGGCGCGCCGTCCGCGCCGTCCGCGCCATCCGCGCCGTCCGCGCCATCCGCGCCGCCGGCTTGATCCCCGCCGCCGTCCGCGCCGTCCGCGCCGCCCGCCGCTGCCTCGGCGGCGTCGGCCCAGCGCTGCCACACGTCGGTCAGGACGGCGTGGTCACCGACGGCCAGCACCCCGTCGGGGCGGGGGCCGGCCGCGCTGACCCCGGTGGCGGCGAGGACGTCGGCGCCGCGGCGAGCCCCGCCGCTCAGTCGCAGCAGCGCCCGGAGCCGGCCGGCGGCGGTCGCCTCGGCGGTGACGGCGATCAGTCCCGCGACCCGGTCGGCTCGGGCGGTCCGCCCGCGCGGTGGCGGTCCGGGGAACGGGTCGGCGACCTGCCCGCCCGCGACGGTCTCGCGGCGGCCACCCTCGCGCAGGACGAGCCGGTCACCGGCCACGAGCGGCAGCGGCTCGTCCAGGAGCAACCGCACGCCCCCGACGCCCGCGCCGCCCCCGCCGGTGACGCCCGACGGGCCGCCACCCCCGCCGCCGATCGGGCCGTCCATCGGGCCGTCGATCGAGCCGTCGATCGGGCCGGTCAGCGGCAGCACCCGGGCCGTCACCGCGGCCGAGCCGACGTGGACCCGCCACGCGCCCGGCCGGTCGACCCGGCGGCCCGGCAGCGCCCGCACCACCACATCCACCCGCGTCGTGGTGCGCCACGGGCCTGCCCCGCCGACGATCGCGTCCCCACGTGCCACCTCGTCGCGGTCGACGCCGGCGAGGTTCACCGCGACGCGCGTGCCGGGCTCGGCACGGGACACGGCGGCGCCGAGGCTCTGCAGCCCCCGGACCCGCACCTCCGCTCCACCGGGCAGGATCCGCACGACGTCGTCGACCGCGAGGTGGCCGCCGCCGAGCGTGCCGGTCACCACCGTGCCGGCGCCCTTGACGGGGAACACGCGGTCGACCCACAGACGCGGCCGGCCGAGGTCGACGGCCGGCGGACGGGTGGCCAGCCGGGCGCCCAGCACCTCGGCCAGATCGGGTACGCCGACCCCGGTGGGGGCGTCGGTCCGGACGATCGGTGCGCCGGCCAGGCTGGTCCCGGTCAGGCGCCGCTCGATGTCGGCCACCACCTCGTCGACCCGGTCGGTGCCGGCGAGGTCGACCTTCGTCACGGCGACGGCCAGGGCGGGGACGCCGAGGAGGTCGAGCACCTCGACGTGTTCCTGGGTCTGTGCCGACCAGCCGTCGTCGGCGGCGACCACGAGCAGCGCGGCCGGCGCCGGTCCGGTCCCCGCGAGCATCGTGCCGACGAACCGTTCGTGGCCGGGGACGTCGACGAACGCCGCGGTCAGCGCCGGGCCGCCGTCCGGGGGCGAGGGCAGCTCGCACCAGGCGAAACCGAGCTCGATGGTCAGGCCTCGGCGCTGCTCCTCGGCGAGGCGGTCCGGGTCCGCGCCGGTCAGGGCCCGGACCAGCGTCGACTTGCCGTGGTCGACGTGCCCGGCGGTGGCGACGACGCGTTGGGTGGTCAGGGCTCGCCCCGCCCGATCGCGGCCCCGTCCCGCCCGGGTGCGACCTCGCCCCGCCCGGTCGCGGCCCCGTC
>CAYSTY010000474.1:0-2117 GCA_964433685.1 uncultured Actinomycetota bacterium
TCCTCGGGCAGCCCGGCAGCGACGAGGTCGCGCACGCCCCGGGCGAGGTGGTCGACGACCTCGCGCACCACGTCGTCGTAGCGCGGGTCGTCCTGCATCGTCCGGGGTTCACCACGCAGGTGGGTCAGCACGTAGGGCACCCGCAGGTCGAGCACGGCGGCCCGCATGTCGTCGTCCAGCGTGCCCCCGCCGGAGACGTCGTTGATGATGCTGGCCCCGGCCACCACGGCCTCACGGGCGACCCGGCCCTTGATGGTGTCGATGGCCACGACGGCGCCACGGTCGGCGAGCGCCGCGACGACGGGCAGGACCCGGCGCAGCTCCTCGTCGACCGGGACGGGCTCGGCACCCGGTCGGGTCGACTCGCCGCCCACGTCGATCGCGTCCGCGCCGGCGGCGAGCAGCGCCTCACCAGCACGGATGGCGGCGGCGGGGTGGTCGCCGGGGTCGTAGGAGGTCCCACCGTCCGAGAACGAGTCCGGGGTGACGTTGAGGACACCGAGCACGATCGGCCGGCTGCCGGTGGGCAGGATCCCCGCACCGGTGATCAGGTCGGGGGCGCCCTCGAGCCAGCTGCGCACCGCCTCGTCGACGACCTCGCCGACGGGCCCGGCGAGCTCGGCGCCACCGACGCGACCCGCGGCGTCCACCAGACGCGAGGGCACGGCCATGACCTCGAGCCGGTCGCGGTCCGCGCGGCCGACACCGCGGGCCGCAGCGACCTTGTCGGCGATCTCCCCCGCCCGGTCGAGGCCGGTCAGCACCAGCCGTGCCGGACCACCGTCGGGCACGAGCCGTGCATCGACGACGCGACAGATCGGGCGGTCATCGGGCACGGGCGCGCCTCTCATCGGGCTCAGTGCAGCGAGGTCGACCCGCCGCGCAGCAGCGCGAGGGCCTCGGCCCGGGTGCGCGGGTCGTCGCGGAAGGTGCCGCGCACGGTCGAGGTCACGGTGGTCGCCCCGGCACGGCGGATGCCGCGCATCTCCATGCACAGGTGCCGGGCCTCGACGACCACCATGACCCCCCGCGGGTCGAGCTTGCGCTCCATGGTGTCGGCGATCATCGTCGTCATGCGTTCCTGCAGGCCGGGTCGCTTGGCGCACACGTCCACCAGCCGCGCCAGCTTGGACAGCCCGGTCACCTGCCCCTGCACGTTCGGCAGGTACGCGAGGTGCGCCACCCCGCTGAAGGGGACGAGGTGGTGTTCGCACATCGAATGGAAGGTGATGTCGCGCATCATCACGATCTCGTCGTGGTTCTCGTCGAACACGACCGACAGCACGTCGGCCGGGTCGACGAGCAGCCCGGCGAAGATCTCGTCGTACTCGCGTGCGACGCGGGCGGGGGTGTCGACGATGCCGGGACGGTCGGGGTCCTCACCGATCGCCTCGAACAGCATGCGGACGGCGCGCTGGATCTTGTCGTGGTCGAACGAACCCGACGGCTCGACCCCGGTGACACGACGGATGTCGCCGCCGTCGGAGCCGCTCACTCCTCGCCCGAGCGACGTCGCCCGGTCGCCTTCTTGGTCGCCCGCTTGCCGGTCGACGAGGTGGTGGTCCTGCGGGTGGTCTTCTTGGTGGCCTTCTTCGCTGTCCGTCCGCTGGCACCGTTCGCGCCGTTGCTGCCGTTGGCGTGCTGGGCGAGGGACGGGTCGAGGCGCCGGAGCTGGTCGATGACCGTGTCCGGGTCCTGTTCGGCCGGCGGCGCGCCGACCGCGCGGGTCGGGCGCTTGTCGATCGGCGCGAACACCTCCGCCATGAGCTCGCCGTCGACGGTCTCGACCTCGAGCAGCTTGGCGGCGAGCGCCTCGAGCACGTGGTCGTTCTCCACGAGGATCTCGAGCGCCTCGTCGTGCGCCTCGTCGAGGAGCTTGCGCACCTCCTCGTCGATCTGCGCGGCGACCTGGCCGGAGTAGTCCGGTCCGCCACCCATCTCGCGGCCCATGAACGGCTGGGAGTCGGCGCTGCCGAAGGTGATCGGTCCGAGGACGTCGCTCATGCCGTACTGGGTGACCATCTGCTTCGCGGTCGCGGTGGCCTTCCTGATGTCGTCGCCGGCACCGGTGGTGATGTCGCCGATCTTCAGCTCCTCGGCGACGCGTCCGCCGAGCA
>CAYSTY010000475.1:0-2112 GCA_964433685.1 uncultured Actinomycetota bacterium
GGGTGAGGACGCCGCCCTCGTGCCCGAACGGTTGTCGACCGCCCCCGGACGCTGGCGGACCATCGAGCTGCCCGACCAGGTCGCCACCCGCCTCGACCTGCCCGACCGCGAGGCAGACCTGACCGACCCGGTCCTGCGCCGTCAGGTCCTGGCCGTATGGATCGCCACCGGCCCGGCCGACACGCTCGCCGCGACGGTCACCTTCCCCCAGCTGCAGGCCGAGTGGGCCGCGCTCGATCTACCCGACCGGACCCGCGACATCTGGCACGACAGCTACCCCGACCTCGCCAGCCGCCGGCCGGAGCGGCCCCGATACCCGAACTTCTAGGAGCGAGCGTGAGCGGACGCATCCCCCTACGCATCGAGGCGACCATCGACGCGCTCGCCGACCTCGCCGCCGCCCGCGACTGGGCGTGGTCCGGTGACACCGCCCTGTACGGCTACCGGCTGCTGCGCTGGCGTGACCACCGCGACGTCATCACCCTCACCGCACCTGCCGACACCTACGACCCCGACGCCGTCCGATTCGCCCTCAGCTTCGACCCGCCAGTCACCCGCTACCGCCACTGTGCCGTCATCACCACCGGCACGGGCGATCAACGCCACCAAGTCGTCCTGCGCCGCTACCCGGAGCTGGCAAGCGGCCAACGGTGGGACGAGCTCACCCTCCCCACCCGCCCGCACCGTGCCGCGCCGCCGCAACGCACCCTCGGCTACGAGCTGACCTGCCAGGACGTGGTCGAACGGTGGTCGCGGAGCCAGTTCGCCCTCGACGCCACCATCGACGCGGTCACCCTCGCCCAACAGATCGGCCACCAGCCGTTCCAACAGCTGTGCGACCACCTCCCCGGACCGGTCGTCGACCAAGCACGCACCAGCCTCGACAAGCTCGTTGACCACCCCGATCCGCGCCTCGACGTGCTCGTCGCACCCCCAGACCGCCTCCAAGTGCGTGAAGCCGCCCGGCGTCTCCAAGAAGCGATGCGACACCGGGGGCTGACACGATGATCGAACGACGCCTCGAGTACCTGCTCGAACACCTTCACCCGCTGCTCGCGCGTGAACAGGTCGCGCTATCGCAGTTGACCGCCGCGGCCGTCCACCACCTGACCGCACGCGACATCACCCGCCACCTCGAGCTGCTGACCGTCGAACCACAGACCCGACCCGACAGCGACCGGCTCGCCGAACAGCTGCGTGACCAGATCGCGGCCATCCAACCCGTGCTGCACGGAGACGACCGCGCGGCCAGCGACGAGCCCGTGCACACCACCGTCGACGAGGACCGGATCACCATCCGCATCCCGACCGGCGAACAGACCACGACTGTCGCAGTCAGCACGCTCGACCCCGACCTGCAGCCCGCCGCCACCCGACCCAGATCGCTCCGCCGTCACGGCGTCTACTTCCTCACCCTCGATGCGGTCACCGTCGCACGGCAGCTCACGATGCGCTGGCTAACCGACCCTCGTGACAGCCATCGATGCCTCGAGGTCGCACTCGCCGCCGACCGAGTCGGTCCCGGCGCGCTGTGGACACCACGGATGGCCGCCGCCACCACCCCACTGATCGAACAGCTCCACGACATCGTCAGCCGCGAAGGACCGCTGCTGATCGACAGCCCGACCATCCCGCGACAGATCGCCCGACACGCCCAACGGGGACTGAAAGAACTCGAACGACACCTCGCCGACTGCCGAACACGAGGTCGCGCCCGATGACCACCACCTCACCCACCGCGGGGCCGCCCGCCCTCTCACCGCTCTACCGCCGACCGGCCGAACGCACCACGGCATCGAACATCGACGAGCTTCTCGACCGGCTCGATCCCGACGCGCTCCACCCCGGCCGTATCGCCGGCCCCTACGCCTGGCACGCATGGAACCTGACCAACCGCCGCCCCACCGATGAGCTGACACTGCTCGTCCCTCACCGCGACGGGCCCGTCGCGCAACGTGAACTGCTCGACCGGATCGAGACCCTGCTGACCAGCCCTACCTGGCGAGTGTCCGACCAGCCCCACATCACCCGGACCGAGGGCACCTTGAACGTTCGGCTCGGCGACCGCGACTACCGGATCCACGTAGCCAGCTACCCGTGGTACCTCGCAGA
>CAYSTY010000476.1:0-2112 GCA_964433685.1 uncultured Actinomycetota bacterium
GCGTTGCGTCGTGCGTTGCTGGCGGCGGAGCCGTGGTTGGCGACGACCGACCTCGGTCCGCAGGCCGTCGACGCCGGCGCGTGCGACCGTTGCCGGGACCTGCCGCGTCTGCTGCCGACCTGCGGCCCCGACGGGTACCCCGGGCTGTGCCGCCCCTGCGCGCAGGCCCTCGGGACCGACGCCTGGTGCGACGGCCACCTCGAAGACGCCGAGGCGGCGCTGGCGTGGGCCGCCGCCCTCCCCGACTCCTGGGACCTGACCGTGACCCTGTGGTGGGTGGCCACCGGCGAGGTGCGCCTCGACGCGCTCGTCGACGTCGCCCGGGACGACCGTCTGCCGGCCCCCGTCCGAGCCGCGCTCACCGCGGCGGGCGCGGACCGATCCCGCGATCGGTGAGCCACCGGCGCAGCGTGCCGGCGTCCTCGAAGAGGTGGCTCGCGATCCCCACCTCCTCGGCGGCGGCCACGTTGACGGCACGGTCGTCGACGAACACGGCCTCGTGCGCCGACGCGTCGATGCGCTCGAGCAGCCGCGTGAAGAACGCAGCGTCGGGCTTGCGGACGCCGAGGTGGTGCGAGGCGATCACGTGCTCGAAGCGGCCGACGAGGTGGTCGGCGGCCAGCTCCTCGATCCACACCGGGTAGTTGGAGGCCGTGACCCGCTCGACGACGCCGTCGAGGTCGTCGAGCAGCTCGGCCATCCCGTCGACCCAGCGCGTCCCGGCTCGCCGCGCCGCGTGGAAGGCGGCACGGTCGTGATCGATCCCCGCGGCGCTCCAGCCGGCCCAGTAGCCGTCCTCGTCGAGCTCCCCGCGCTCGAACGCCGGCCACAGGTCGGCGTCCCGCCGCCGGAACAGTTCGTCGAGCGGGACCGTGGTGCCCGCCGCCAACGCGTCCCGGAACGGGTCCACGAGCACGGTGTCCATGACGTCGAACAGCACCACACGGACGGCCACGGGGTCCTCCTGGACGGTCCACCGTGGTCCACCACGGCACGGTGCGCCACCGTAGACGGCGAGTACCGTGCTCCCCGCCCCTCCCCCGACCCTCCGGAAGGTCCCCCGTGCCGGACGTCCGCCACACCCTCGCCACCTCGACCGACGCGCGCCGTGACGAACTGGTCGCGCTCTCGCACGCGGTGCACGGTGATGCCGAGCTGCGGTTCGAGGAACACACCTCGTCGCGCCGCGTCGCCGACCTACTCGACGCGGGCGGCTTCGCGGTGACCTCCGGTGTCGCCGGGCTCGACACCGCGTTCACCGCCCGCTTCGGCACGGGCGCCCTGCACGTGGGCATCTGCGCGGAGTACGACGCGCTGCCGAACATCGGCCACGCGTGCGGCCACAACATCATCGCCGCCGCGGCGGCGGGCGCCGGGCTGGCGCTCGCCGAGGTCGCCGACGACCTCGACCTCACCGTGACCGTCTTCGGGACGCCGGCCGAGGAGGGCGGCGGCGGCAAGATCATCATGCTGGACGCCGGACTGTTCGAGGACGTCCACGCCGCCATGATGGTGCACCCGGCGCCCTACGACGCGGTCACCATGCCGTGCCTGGCCGTACGCCACCTCGACGTCGCCTACCGGGGCCGATCGGCGCACGCGTCCGCGTGGCCGCAGCTCGGGATCAACGCCGCGGACGCGCTCACCGTCGCCCAGGTCGGCATCGGGCTGCTGCGCCAGCACATCGCGCCGACGGACCGCATCCACGGCATCGTCACCCACGGCGGCGACGCGCCCAACATCGTCCCGCACGAGACCGCCGGTCGCTGGTACGTGCGTGCCCGCGACCTCGACGCGCTCGCCGAGCTCGAGCCGCGGGTCCGGGCGTGCTTCGAAGCCGGCGCCCTGGCCACCGGCGCGACGTTGGAGCTGCACAGCGAGCACGACCCGTACTCGGAGATGCGCGCCGACCCCGAGCTCGGCGGCGTCTACCAGATCGCCGCCGAGGACCTCGGCCGCTCCTTCCCGGTCACCGACGAGTCCGAACAGCTGTCGGGTTCGACCGACATGGCGAACGTGTCGCTCCGGTTGCCCACCATCCACCCGATGATCGGGATCGAGACCGGCGGCGCGGTCAACCACCAGCCGGAGTTCACCGCCGCCTGCATCACC
>CAYSTY010000477.1:0-2110 GCA_964433685.1 uncultured Actinomycetota bacterium
CCGCGGGATGGATCGCGCTGTGGTCCTTCGCCGTGCTGATGGTCACCTACTCCGGCGTGAACCTGGTGATCGTGGGGCTGCACTCCTACGCCGGCCTGTAGGAGCCAACCGGTCGGAGGCATCCTCGACGCCGGTGCCTTCGAACCACCGGCACCGGACACCACGCGTCGCCGCCGGCCCGCTCGCGCCCCGACGAGCACCGGCTCGGCGCGCCCGGAGGGGACACCCATGATCCGCGGGATCCACGGCCTCACCGGCGCCTACGTCGCCGACGCGCTGCCGGACGGCGAACGTGCCCGGTTCGAGACGCACCTCGCCCGTTGCGGTGCGTGCGAGCGTGAGGTGGCGGAGCTCCGCGAGGCAACCGCCCACCTCGCCGCGCGGGGGGCGGTGAACCCGCCGCCGCACGTGCGCGAGGCGGTGCTGGCGCGCATCGCCGGGATCGAGCCCGACCCGCCGGCGGGCGCCGCCGCGGACTGAGCTCGCCGGGCACGTCCCCAGCGGTCGCCCGCGCCACCCGCTCACCGCCCGCGCCGCTCGTTCGCTGCCCGCGCCGCTCGTTCGCTGACAGTTCCTGGGAGCCGTCCCAGGAACTGTCCCTGGCGCAGGCCGGTCGGGTCTGTTCGCCGCGGTTCCTGGGAGCCGTCCCAGGAACTGTCCCTGGCGCGGGCCGGTCGGGTCTGTTCGCCGCGGTTCCTGGGAGCCGTCCCAGGAAGTGTCAGCCGGCGGTGGCGTCGGGTGCGTCGATCGCCCGGAGGAGCGCGGCCCGCGTGACCTTGCCCATCCCGTCGCGGGGGAGCGCCGCCACGATCGTCACCCCGCGGGGAGCCCAGGCGGCGGGGTGGTCCGACCGGACGTGGGCCCGCAGGTCCTCGAGGCGAGGTGGCAGGTGCGGGTCGGTGGGCACGACCACGGCGTGGACGTGTTCGCCCCACTCGGGATCGGGCCGGCCGACCGCGGCTGCCTCGGCGACGGCGGGGTGGCTGCTGAGCGCGGCGACCATCGCCGGTAGCGGGACGTTCTCGCCGCCGGAGACCACCACGTCGTCGGCCCGACCGAGCACGGTGAGGCGACCGTCAGCCTCGAACCTTCCGAGATCGCCGGTCGTGAACCAGCCGCCGTCGTCGAGGACGGCCGCGGTCGCGGCCGGGTCGCCGCGGTAGCCGCTGAACCGCACCGGCCCGCGGAGCCGGACGCGTCCGTCCCCGGCGAGGTCCACCTCGACCCCGCCGAGCGGGACCCCGTCGTACACGCAGCCGCCGCAGGTCTCGGTCATCCCGTAGCTCCGGGTCACCTCGATGCCGGCGTCCGCCGCGCGGGCGAGCAGCTCCGGGGCGGCCGCGGCGCCGCCGAGCAGCACCTGCCGTGGTCCGCGGTCCGGGTCACGCGCGAGCCAGCGGTGCAGCTGGGTGGGGACCACGGCGACGTGGTCGGCACCCGGCGCGACCAGCGCGTCGAGGTCGCCCGGAGGCACGACGTCCGGGATCGTCCCGAGGGCCCACGAGCGGCGGAGCGCGGTGAGCCCGGCGACGTGGTGGAGGGGGAGCGGGACGCGCCAGACCTCGCCGGACCCGCAGCCGAGCCGTGCGAGCGACGCCGTCGTCGACGCGGCGAGCGCCGCGGCGGACAGCACCACGCCCTTGCGGCGGCCGGTCGACCCGGAGGTGGCGACCACCAGCGCCGTGCCGTCGGCGGTCGGCAGCGGCGCGGGCAGCGCGGTGCCGACCGGGTCGTCGAGGGTCGCGAGCCGGTCGGGACGCAGCGCCGACAGCAGCTCGTCGGTGACCGC
This sequence comes from uncultured Actinomycetota bacterium, assembly GCA_964433685.1. Taxonomy (GTDB): domain Bacteria; phylum Actinomycetota; class Nitriliruptoria; order Nitriliruptorales; family Nitriliruptoraceae; genus Nitriliruptor. Next base: position 1,790 of record CAYSTY010000477.1, read on the forward strand.
CCGCGGCGCCGACGGGTCGAGCGGCAGCACCGCGTCGCCCGCCTCCCAGGTGCGCTGGACCAGGTCGGCGGCACGCGGCTCGTTCGGCAGCGCGACCGCGATCAGCCGTGTCACCGACGCTCCGTCGTCGTGCGGGGGCGCGGTCCGAGCGGAACCGCACGCCGACGCACGGTAGGCGACCGCGACGCCGCCCGGCAGCCACGGCAGGACCCCGCGACCACGTGTGGGTGCAACGACCGCGGGTGAGTGCACACAGCACGGCTGGCCGTGTCGGATGCACCCGCTCGTGTCGGATGCACCCGCCCGTGTCGGATGCACCCG
>CAYSTY010000478.1:0-2107 GCA_964433685.1 uncultured Actinomycetota bacterium
TCGGGAGCTGCCGAGCGTAGGCCACCAGGTCCAGGGCCTGGTCCACCTCGCACCCACCCTTGGCGGGGTCGCTACCCACGTTGACCTGCACGAGCACGCGCTGGATCGCCCCGACGTCCTGCGCCCGACGTGACAGCGTGTCCGCCAGCGACCGGCGGTCGAGGCTGTGCACGACCACCTGGCGCCCGACCACGTCGCGCGCCTTGCGGCGCTGCAGCTGCCCGACCAGGTGCCAGCGCGCGTCGGGGACCAGGGGCGCCTTGGCGAGCAGCTCCTCGACGCGGTTCTCACCGAGGTCGACGAGGCCAGCCGCCACCGCCGCCCGGGCGACCGCCGGCGGGTGGGTCTTGGTCACCGCGAGGACGGTGACCGACGCGGTCCGACGGCCGGCGCGGTCGCAGGCCGCCGCGATCCGTCGGCGTACGAGGCCCGCGTTGGCGGCGACGTCCGGGCCGCTCACGCCGCGACCGCCCGCACGACGAGACCGAGCTGGCGTCCCGCAGCCGGGTCGGCCCGGTGGCTGAACCAGCGCCGGTCGGCGTCACAACGCGTGCACCCGCCCGCTCGGCCGATGTCGGTCACGCCGGCCTCGCGGAGCTGTCCGGTCACCGCGGCGGGCAGGTCCAGCGCCGGGGTGCCCCAGGTCGTGGTGGCGTGCGCCGCCGGGGCGTGCGCGGTGACCTCGTCCTGCATCGCCGCCGGGACCTCGTAGCAGCACCCGCCGATGGCCGGTCCGATCACCACGCGCAGCTGCGGCGCGCCGCTGCCGAGCCGGTCGAGCGCCGCGACCGTCGCGGCCACGACACCCGCGGTCACGCCCGCACGGCCCGCGTGCGCCACCCCGACGGCGGTGGGACCGGCGAACAGCACCGGGACGCAATCGGCGGTCTGCACCGCGAGCACCCGGTCGGGCTCGGCGGTCACGGCGGCGTCGACGGCGGCGAGCTCGGCCCCCACCGGCGTCCGTGCGGTGACCGTCGCGACGTCGCCGCCGTGGACCTGGTGGAGCAGGTGCCACCGGGACGGGTCGGTGCCCGTGGCGGTCCCCACGGCCGCCCGCGCCCGTGCGAGGTCGTCGGGACGGTGGGGGCGACGGTGGCTGAGGTTGCCGGCGGCGCCGACCGGCGGCGGTGACGCGAGGCGGTCGCGGCCGGTCACCGCGGCGCGCGCGTGCGGGCCGAGGTCGACGGGGACCACCAGGGGAGCCACGACGCCGCCCGGCAGCTCAGCGCAGGAAGGAGGGCACGTCGAGGCCGTCGTCACCCTCGTCGGTGGCGTCCACGACGATCCGCTCCGAACCGCGACGAGGCGGGTCGCTGCGGAACACCTCGTCCTCGTCATCGTCGTCCTCGTCGATGAGGCCGATCGAAGGTGCGGCGGGTTGCGCCGCCTCGCGCACGAAGCTGCCCTGCTGCTCGAGCGGTGCCGCCTTGTCGAAGCCGGCGGCGATGACGGTCACCTTGACCTCGTCCCCGAGGGAGTCGTCGATGACCGCACCGAAGATGATGTTGGCGTCCGGGTCGGCGGCCTGCGTGATGACGTCGGCGGCCTCGTTGACCTCGAACAGCCCGAGGTTCGAGCCACCGGCGAGCATCAGCAGCACGCCGCGGGCGCCGTCGATGGAGGCTTCGAGCAGCGGCGAGCTGATCGCCAGCTGCGCGGCCTCCAGCGCGCGCGAGTCGCCGCGCGCCTTGCCGATGCCCATCAGGGCGCTGCCGGCGTCGCTCATGACGGTGCGCACGTCGGCGAAGTCGAGGTTGATCAGCCCCGGCGTGGTGATCAGGTCGGTGATGCCCTGGACGCCCTGCAGCAGCACCTCGTCGGCCAGCGAGAAGGCCTCGACCACGGAGGTCTCGCCGTCGGCGATCTGCAGGAGCCGGTCGTTGGGGATGACGATGAGGGTGTCGACCTGCTCCTTGAGCTGACCGATGCCGTTCTCGGCCTGCTGCGAGCGGCGACGGCCCTCGAAGGTGAACGGGCGGGTCACCACACCGATCGTCAGGGCGCCGAGCTCCTTGGCGACCTGCGCGACGATGGGGGCGCCACCGGTGCCGGTGCCGCCGCCCTCGCCCGCGGTCACGAAGACCATGTCGGCGCCCTTGAGGAC
>CAYSTY010000479.1:0-2105 GCA_964433685.1 uncultured Actinomycetota bacterium
GGGAGGAGGTTGATCCGGACGCTCATTCGAGACCCCCTAGGGCCAGTCCGACGCAGACGGCGAGGCTCGGGCCGACGAGGGCCAGCTCCTCGGGGCTGTAGACGGTGTCCTGCACCGGGTGACGGTCGAACACGCTCCCGACGCTCACGGGCAGACGCAGCTTGTCCGCGAGGCGGTCGGCGAGGCCGCCGAGCAGTGCCCCGCCGCCGACCAGCACGACCTCGGAGGGTCGGTCGTCGTTGCCGGACTGGGTCTGGTAGTAGTCGAGGGAGCTGCGCACCTCCTCGACGAACTGCTCGGCCCGGTTGGTGACGATGACGGCCGCAGGACCTTCGTCGAGCTGGCCGATCCGCAGCTCACGCTTGCGGGCCTCGGCCTCCTGGGCGGGCATGCTCAGCCCGGAGGCCATCGCCTCGGTGATGTCGTCACCGCCGAGGACCAGGATGCGGACGAAGGTCGGTGTGCCGCCCTCGTGGACGACGAGGTCGGTGACGCCTGAGCCGACGTCGATCAGCACCTGTGACCGCTGCTCGAGGGTCGAAGCGGCACCCATGGCACGGATCGCGGCGAAGGGGTTCAGGTCGACCCCGATGGGCTTGAGACCGGCCCGGTTGGCGACCTCGATGTGGGCCGCGACCATGTCCCGGTGGGCCGCGACGAGCAGGACCCGTTGCAGCCGTGTCCCCTTGTCGGTGGTGTGTTCCCCGACGATGTGGACGTCGAGCTCGGCGTCCTCGACCGGGATGGGCAGGTGCTCCTGGACCTGGTAGCGCAGGGATGCCTTGAGTTCCTTGGGGTCCATCCAGGGCAGGTCGAGCTGACGCACGACCACGCGCTGGTTGGCGACCCCGAGCTGGACCTTCTTGGCCCGGACCCCGGCCGACTCGAGCAGCTCCTTGAGGCAGCTCGCAGCCGTGTCCACGTCGAGGATCTCACCGTCACGGACGGTGTCGGGGGGCAGCTCGACGCCACCGAAGTTGGTGATGGACGGGGTCCGCCGACCGCCCTTCACCTCGGCGAGGGTGATGGTCCGGGTCCCGATGTCGATCCCGAGCGAGGTGGTGGCCATGGGTCAGCCGTTCGATCGGTCGGCAGCCACGGTCCCGGCCGCGACGAACGCGTCCAGGTCGGTGGCGCGGATGCGGATGTTCTTGCCGACGCGCATGGCGGGCAGCTCACCGGTGTTCACCAGCCGGTAGACGGTCATCGTCGAGACGCGGAGCGCCTCGGCGACCTCGGCCACCGTGAGGACCGGCCCGAGCGGGCTCGCCCCCGGAACCCGTGTGGCTCCCCTCGTGTCCTCGAGCATCAGCAGCACCTCGTCCGGCGGTCCCTCGGGTGTCGCACCCGCAGCGCACACCTGGTCCCGTGGGCCTCAGCAGGAACACGCGCCCCAGATGTGTGTCACCTGTAACGCTCGGCACAGGTGCCCCTCCGCTTAAGCGACGCACCGCTGCGTGGCGCCCGCCGCGCGCTGCGGAGGACCGGTCAGGGACCGGACCGCACGGCGCAGCTGCGCCGGCGAGGACCCGCCCCTGATCGGCTCAGAGTCCGAGCACGCTCCGGACGACGGCTTCGCTGCCTCCAGGCGCGAGCACGACCGTCATGGCGCCGAGGGCCAGGTAGGGACCGAACGGGATGCGGCTGGCGAGCTTCGCGCGACCCGCCACCATGAGGATGACGGCGACGAGGACGGCGCTGATGATCGTGGCGTACCCGAAGGCGATGAGCTGCAGGCCGCCGAGGTAGCCGACGACCAGACCGAGGGAGACGGCGAGCTTCACGTCACCCATCCCCATCCCGACCTGACCGCGCAGGAGCCGGAAGATCTCCGACAGCGCGAACATGCCCGCCGGGATCGCGAGGCCGGCGATGACCCCGCGCCGGAGGTCCGTCCACGACCCGTCGATGGCCGTGTGCGCGACGAGCGGGACGGCGAGCACCAGCGGCAGCGGGTAGGTGAGACGGTTGGGGATGATGCGGAACTCGAGGTCGATGGCGGTGGCGACCACCAGCGACCACGTGAACGCGAGGAGGGTGACCAGCAGCAGCGGCTGGTCGTGGTGCACCCAGGCGACCGCCCCGAAGAGGACGGCGGTCACCAC
>CAYSTY010000480.1:0-2094 GCA_964433685.1 uncultured Actinomycetota bacterium
GGACGTCGGGTGCGGACGAGGCGCTACGTGCCGCGCTCTGGAAGGCGTGGCGCCGCGCCCACCGGCGCTCGGGGGGCCGACCCCCCGAGGAACGGCGCGGCACCGGTTTCGACCAGACGCTCGACGACGCGCCGCAGGTCACGATGCTGCGCCGCTGCTGGTGGCCGGTGCTCGACCCCGTCGAGGTGGCCCGACGGCTGGCCACGGGGCAGGTCGACCTCGCGGAGCTCGCAGACGGTGACCTCGACCCGCCGCAGGTGGGCACGCTCCGTGACGCGTGGGCGGCTGCGACGGGCTGGACCGTCGACGACGTGGGCATCCTCGACGAGGTCGCCGCCCTCCTCGGTCCCGCGCCACAGCCGCAGCGCGACGACGCACCGGCACGCGACGACGGCGGGATCCGCCTGACCAGCGACCGTCTGCGGCTCGAGGTCGAACCCGCGGACGTGGCCGCCGCGGACTACCGCGACTTCGCCCACGTCGTCGTCGACGAGGCCCAGGACCTCAGCCCGATGCAGTGGCGCGCCGTCGCGCGGCGGGGTCCGTACGCGTCCTGGACCGTGGTGGGCGACCTCGCGCAACGCAGCCGGGTGGCCGAGCCCGCGACCTGGGACGCGGTCGCCGCCCTGATCGGGCGGCGGGAGGTCGCGATCGCACGCCTGTCGGTCAACTACCGCACCCCCTCGGAGATCGTCGACCTCGCCCGTGCGGTGCTCGAGGCCGCTGGCCACGATCCGGCGGCGGTCCCGACGTCCGTGCGTTCGACCGGGCAGCGGCCGGAGCTGTGGCGGGCACACGACCTCCCGCGACGTGCCGCCGAGCTCGTGGCCGAACGGCTCCGGGCGCGAGAGGGCACCGTGGCCGTCATCGCGCCCGAGACCCACCTCGAGGACGTCGAGGTCGCGATCGCGACCCTCGTGACCGATGGCGCGGAGCGCACGGACCGGGTCAGCGTGCACGACCCGCGCACGGCCAAAGGGCTCGAGTTCGACGACGTCATCGTCGTCGCCCCGGACCGGATCGCGGCCGCCTCCAGCGTCGGTCTGCACCAGCTGTACGTCGCCGTGACCCGCGCTACGCGGTCCTTGGCGGTCCTCGCGCGCCCTGGGACGGATGTTCCCGGCCTGTCTCACCTCGTGGAGGCGTCCGGCCCGGGCTGACGCGATGGTGGCCGTACGGACAGGGTACGGGTGGCGGCGGCCGTCGACGGGATGGGGGACCTTCCTCCGCCGCGACCCGTGTCCACACCAGGTCAGCGCTCCCGGTCCGCAACCTCGAGCGGACGCCCCTCACCCCAGGAGACCTACTCCGTGCTGCTCCGCCACGCCCGCAGGTCGATCACCGTCCTGCTCGCGGCCCTGCTCGCACTGTCGACCGTCCCCGCTCTCACCGCCGCTGCGAACGCGGCGACCTTCCGTGACACCGCCGGCAGCGTCTACCACGACGCGGTCGAGGCCCTCGCCGCCGAGGGCATCATCAACGGGTGCACGGACGCCGACTTCTGCCCCAACCGACCCGTCACCCGAGCGCAGCTGGCCTCGATGATCGCCCGCGCGAACGGGCTGGAAGCCACCTCCAGCGCGGGCTTCCGCGACGTCGACGGCGTCCACGCCGACAACATCGACGCCCTCGCCGAGGCCGGCATCACCCGTGGCTGCACCGAGTCCCGGTTCTGCCCCACCGAGGTCACCAACCGCGCCGCGATGGCCTCCTTCATCGACCGTGCCTTCACGACGCGCACGACCTCGCAGCGCTGGTTCAAGGACAGCTCCGGCGTGCACGCCGGCGCCATCGACCGGCTGGCCGCCAGCGGCCTCGCCGCCGGGTGCACGAAGCTGCGCTACTGCGGCAGCGGGACCGTCATGCGCGGCCAGGTGGCGCTGTTCCTGGCGCGCTCGCTCGACCTCGTGCCCCGAGTCAGGGCCGTTCCGCTCGCCGAACGCGAGGCCGCCGTCCGTGCGAACTCGCGCGACAGCGTCTGGGACGACCTCGCCCGCTGCGAGTCCGGCGGCAACTGGCGCATCAACACGGGCAACGGCTACTACGGAGGGCTGCAGTTCAGCCTCTCGTCGTGGCGTGCGGTCGGCGGGTCCG
>CAYSTY010000481.1:0-2086 GCA_964433685.1 uncultured Actinomycetota bacterium
TTCCAGCACTTCAACCTGTTCCCGCACATGAGCGCGCTCGAGAACATCATGCTCGCGCCGGTCAAGGTGCACGGCACGAGCCGTGACGACGCCCGCGAGCGCGGGATGGAACTGCTCGAGAAGGTCGGTCTGGCCGACCACGCCAACCACACGCCCGGCCAGCTGTCGGGCGGTCAGAAGCAGCGGGTGGCGATCGCTCGTGCGCTCGCGACCGAGCCGGCCATCATGCTGTTCGACGAGGTCACCTCGGCGCTCGACCCCGAGCTCGTGGGGGAGGTGCTCAACGTCCTGCGTGACATCGCCGAGGAGGGCTCGACGACGATGATGCTGGTCACCCACGAGATGGGGTTCGCCAGCGAGGTCGCCGACCGGGTCGTGATGTTCGACCACGGGCAGATCCTGGAGTCCGGGACACCCGACCAGCTGCTGCGCGACCCCCAGGAGCAGCGCACCAAGGACTTCCTCGGCGCGGTCTTCGAGCACTGAGCGCGTCCGTCCCGATCGCAGGTCCCCTGCAGCGACGCTCCGCGGCATCGCGCTGAGCGCACACATCCTCCAGCCGTTGGATCCGTCCGCCGATACCGCGGGCAGGGCGTGGCATGGATGCCGGCCCACGACCGGGGCGGGGCACCATGGACCACGATCACGGCAAACGTTGGGCCGCGCGGCCGGTCATCGGTGGCACGCTGCACGCGGTGCTCGTCGTGGGCCCGATCGTGGCGGGTCTGGTGGCGGGGATCTGGGCCCGCACCGTGCTGCCATCCTCCGGCGTGGCCGGCATGCCACGGTGGATCGTCGCCGGTTGCCTCGGCATGGTCGTGGTGTGGCTGTGCCAGCTCGGCGCACGGCGGCTGACCCCGCTGTCCTGGCTGCTGAGGATGGGGATGCTGTTCCCCGGCGAAGCGCCGTCGCGTCTGGCCATCGCGCGTCGCGCGAGCCGCCAGCTCGACCTCGACGCGTTGCTCGCGCGACCGGCGTTCGGCCCCGAGGAGGTGCTCGCGCAGCGCAACGCCGAGGTGGTGCTGACCCTGGTCTCCGCGCTCGAGAAGCACGATCGGCGGACCCGCGGGCACTCCGAACGCACCCGCGTCTACACCGACATGCTCGCCGAACAGATCGGCTTGCCGCGTGACGACCGCGACCGGTTGCGGTGGGCGTCGCTGCTGCACGACATCGGCAAGCTCGAGGTCTCCGAAGCGATCCTGAACAAGGCGGGCAAGCCGACCGAACGCGAGTGGGACGAGCTGCGTCGCCACCCGGAGGCCGGCTACCGCCTCCTCGAACCGCTCCACCGCTGGCTCGGTGAGTGGGCCGGCAGCGTCCTGCACCACCACGAACGGTGGGACGGTGGCGGTTACCCCGCCGGCCTGTCCGGCGAGCAGATCCCCTACGGCGCGCGCATCATCGCGGTGACCGACGCCTACGACGTGATGACGTCGGCCCGCTCCTACAAGCGCCCGTGCAGCCCGCGTGCCGCGCGTGAGGAGCTGGTGGCGTGCGCCGGGACGCAGTTCGACCCGTCGGTGGTCCGTCAGTTCCTGATGATGCCCCTACCGAAGCTGCGGTGGGCGTTCGGACCGCTCGCCTGGTTCAGCCAGCTGCCCGGTGCCCGTGAGGCGGTCCACCTCGGCGGCGCGGTCCCCGCTGCGGCGGGGTCGGTGGCGGCGAACATCCCGGCGGCCGCTGGCGCGGCGACCGTCGCGGCCGGTGTGACCCTCGCGCCAGCCGTCGCCGCGACGGTGGCCCCGGACCTCGGTGCCCAGCTGTTCGAGGATGACGGGGGTACGGGTGCGACCTACGCCGTCGACGACGCCGTGGACGACGCCGTGGACGACGTCGCGGTCGTGACGGCCGAGGCCACGGCCGAGACCACGGGTCGGACGACGGACGCGGTGGAGCAGGACCCGACCGGGGACGAGGACCCGGCCGACGAGGTCCCGGCAGCGGACGAAGGTGACGAGGCGGACGAGGTGCTCCCGCCCGGAGGGCCCGGCGAGAGCGGCGATGCGTCGCGTCGGTCCGGCGATGGTCCGGGGAACTCGGGGAACGCGCCGGGCAGGTCCGGGGACGCGCCGGGGAACTCGGG
>CAYSTY010000482.1:0-2086 GCA_964433685.1 uncultured Actinomycetota bacterium
GTGATCGACCCCGAGTACCACTACGAGCGCATCAACGTCGAGTCGCAGGCCGAGAACCCCTCGTCGCTCCTGCTGTGGATGAAGCGGTTGATCGCGCTGCGTCAGCGGCACACCAAGGTCTTCGGTCGAGGTGAGATCGAGTTCGTCCACCCCGACAACCACAAGGTCCTGGCCTACCTGCGCCGGTGGACGCCGCCCGAGGGCGGGCCGGAGGAGCTCGTGCTGGTCGTGGCCAACCTGTCGCGCCACGCGCAGTCCGCCCAGCTGCCGTTGGCCGAGCACCAGGGACTCTCCCCGGTGGAGATGTTCGGGCGCACGGCGTTCCCGCCGATCACCGATCAGCCCTACACCCTGACGCTCGGTCCGTACCAGTTCTACTGGTTCTCGATCGAGCGGGCGCCGTCGCGGCTGAGCCTGTCGCAGATGCGCGAACACGCGGGAGCCAACACCATCGAGAGCGTCGACCCGGTCCCCGAGCTCACCCTGGCGGGGGAGTGGCGGGCCCTCCTGCGCGGCGCCGGCAAGGAACGGCTGGAAGCGGTCATGCCGGCGATCCTCCGCCGCCAACGGTGGTTCGGCGGCAAGGCGCGCGAGATCAGCGCCTGCCACGTCGTCGACGTCGCACCGCTCGGACGCAAGGACGACCCGGCCCTCCACCTGGTGATCGTCCGCGTCGAGTTCGTCGACGGGGAACCACAGGAGTACGTCCTCGCGGTCGCGTTCGCCGAAGGTGAGGAGGCGGGCCGGATCACGGCCACGAGCCCCACGGCCGTGCTCGCCCAGGTCCGCGGTCGCGGTGCGCGGGGTCAGACCGGCGTCCTCTACGACGGTCTCCACGACGACGCGGCCGGCGGGGTGCTGTTCGACACCGTCGCCCGCAACCGGCGCACGCGGACGACCGCGGGTGAGCTCGTCGGACGCCGGGAGTCGTCGCTCGGCTCGAAGGTCCGCAGCACCGAGCTCGAGGCGCGGGTGCTGCGCGGCGAGCAGAGCAACACCTCGATCATCTTCGGCGACCGCTACCTGATGAAGGTGCTGCGCCGGCTCGAACCGGGCGAGTCCCCCGACGTCGAGGTCGGCCGCTACCTCGCCGGTCGGCTCGAGCACGTGCCCGAGCTGCTCGGCACCATCGACCACGTCCGTCGCGGTGGCGGCGCCACCTCCACGCTGGCGATCCTGCAGCGGTTCGTCCCGAACGAGGGCGACGCGTGGGTGCACACCCTCGACGAGCTCGAGCGGTACGCGGAACGGGTGATGACCGATCCGCCGGTCGGCGGGGTGCCGGACCTGCGGCGTCCACCGTTGCGCGTCGCCACCGACCCGATGCCGGAGGAGGCGCACGAGCTGATCGGTCCCTTCCTCGACGTCGCGCACCTGCTCGGCGTCCGCACCGCGGAGATGCACATCGCGCTGGCCGAACCGGCCGGTGGCACCGACGCGGACGCGAGCGACGCGTTCGGGCCCGAGCCGTTCTCCACCCTCTACCGGCGCTCGCTGTACCAGTCGATGCGCAACGCGCTGCGGCGCGGGTTGCAGCAGGCGCGCAAGAACGCCGGCTCGCTGACCGCGGAGGACGCGCGCCAGCGGGTGGTGGCCCTCGCCGGGCGTGAGGAGGAGCTGCTCGAACGACTGCGGACGCTGTCGACCACACCGATCGCCGCCAGCCGCATCCGGACCCACGGCGACTACCACCTCGGTCAGGTGCTGTGGACCGGCCGGGACCTGGTCATCATCGACTTCGAGGGCGAACCCGCCCGGCCGCTCGGCGAACGACGCCTGAAGCGGTCGGCCCTCCGGGACGTCGCCGGGATGCTGCGCTCGTTCCAGTACGCCTCCCACTCGGCGTTGCGCTTCCAGGTCGAGCGGGGCGCGGTCGTCCCCGACCGGGAGTCCTACGAGGAGCTGCAGACCTGGCTGGGGGTCTGGAACCGTTGGGTGTCGGCCGGGTTCCTGCGCGGCTACCTCACCACCGCCGAGGGTCGCTCGTTCCTGCCCGACGACCTCGACCACACCGCGATCCTGCTCGACGCCTTCCTGCTCGAGAAGGCGATCTACGAGCTCGGCTACGAGATGAACAACCGTCCCG
>CAYSTY010000483.1:0-2082 GCA_964433685.1 uncultured Actinomycetota bacterium
GCGGGCGACCTCGCCGCGGACGAGCTGTACGCGGTGCTGCACCTGATGATCGCCGGGCGCCTCGCGTGGGCGGCCCCGGGCGCCAAGGTCCCCGGCAGGATCGGCCTCGCCGCCTTCGACTGGTCCGTGCCGGGCGACCCGGACACCCCCGGCGGCACCCTGCTGCTGCGCGAGGCCGGGACCAAGAAGCGCGCCTCGCTCCACGTGGAACGCGGCGAGCAGGCCGCGCTCGCCCACGACCGCGGCGGGATCGAGCCGCTGGACGCCGACCTCGACGCGTTCCGGACCGAGCTCACCCGTGAACGCCGCACCCTCAAGCGTGCCCTGACCGACCCGCGCCGCTTCAGCGGCATCGGCAACGCCTTCAGCGACGAGATCCTCCACGCCGCGCAGCTGTCCCCCGTCAAGCGCACCGACCAGCTCACGGACGAGGAGGTCGAACGGCTCCACACCGCGACGCAGCGCGTGCTGACCGACTGGATCGACCGGCTCCGGGCGGCCACCGGCGACGGGTTCCCCGAGAAGGTGACCGCGTTCCGTCCCGAGTTCGCCGTCCACGGCAAGCACGGCGAACCCTGCCCGGTCTGCGGCACCGAGGTGCAACGGATCCGCTACGCCGACAACGAGACCAACTACTGCGCGCGCTGCCAGACCGGCGGCAAGGTCCTGGCCGACCGGAGCCTGTCGCGCCTGCTCAAGGACGACTGGCCGCGGCACGTCGACCAGCTCGAGGGGGCGTGAGCCCGCTCACCTCGCACGCGCAACCGCCCTGAGAGCGGACGGACCCGCTCCGAGTACCCCCCCACCCGCAGCGCCGTCGATCTCCACAGGAGCGCTCTGACAGGCGTCGTCACCGCTGTGGCCTGCTAGGTTGCACCTCGTCGTGGCGCGCGCCCGTGCCCGACCACCTCGGCGCTCCCGACGCACCCCTCCGGTGCCTCGCTGCGCCCGTAGGGGCCCGCTCTCCCGCGCGGTCCCGTCGGAGGATCCACGTGGCTGCACCCGAACCGACGCCCGCGCCGCTCGCCGCGCGCGAGGACTACAGCGCCAAGAACATCACCGTCCTCGAGGGCCTCGAAGCGGTGCGCAAGCGCCCGGGCATGTACATCGGCTCGACCGGCGCCCGCGGCCTGCACCACCTGATCTGGGAGGTGGTGGACAACTCGGTCGACGAGGCCCTCGCCGGCCGCTGCGACGAGATCGTCGTCGAGCTGCTCGAGGACGGTGGGGTGCGCGTCAGCGACGACGGCTCCGGGATCCCCGTCGACCTGCACGAGAAGGAGGGCCGCAGCGCCCTCGAGGTCGTGCTCACCGTCCTGCACGCCGGCGGCAAGTTCGACTCCCAGGCCTACGCCGTCTCCGGCGGCCTGCACGGCGTCGGCATCTCGGTGGTCAACGCCCTCTCGCAGCGCCTCGTCGCCGAGGTGCGGCGTGACGGGGCGCTGTGGCGCCAGACCTACCAGCGCGGGATCCCCGACGGTCCGATCGAACGCATCAGCGACACCGACGTGACCGGCACGACCATCTCGTTCTGGCCCGACGAGCGGATCTTCGAGGAGACCGACTTCGTCGCCGACACCATCGTCCGGCGCCTGCGCGACACCGCGTTCCTGACCGCCGGCCTGCGCATCACGCTGACCGACGCGCGGCCCCAGGCCGCGCCGGAACCCGGCATGGTCGGCCCCGGGGGGAGGCCCGGCACGGTGGGCCCCGGGGGGAGCTTCGACCTCGACGACCCCACCGCGCGGGTGGAGGACGGGCCGGTCGGCCCGAAGGTGTGGGAGTTCCACGCGCCGGGGGGTCTGGCCGACTTCGTCGACCACATCCGCGGGACCCGCAACAAGGAGGCGCTGCACCCGACCATCCACTTCGAGGCCGAGGAGGAGGGACCGAACGGGCCGCAGTCGGTCGAGCTCGCCTGCCAGTGGATCGACGACTTCAACGATGCGCTGCTGAGCTTCGCCAACACCATCAACACCCACGAGGGCGGGACCCACGAGGAGGGCTTCCGCACGGCGCTCACCTCGGTGGTCAACCGCTACGCCAAGGACAAGAACCTCCTGCGCTCCAAGGAGGTCGACA
>CAYSTY010000484.1:0-2082 GCA_964433685.1 uncultured Actinomycetota bacterium
CGTCCACCTCGAGCGCCAGGGTGGCGACGCCGGAGCTCGCGAGCTCGTCGGCCAGGCGTGTCGCGGCCGCGAGGTCGAGGTCGGCGAGGCAGAGCGCGCGGACGCCCTCGGCGGCGAACCGGCGGGCCATGGCGGCACCGATGCCGCTGGCGGCACCGGTGATGAGCACGGTGGCGGCGGTGAGTCGCACGCGGGCCTCCTGGCGGGTGGGCGTCGGTGGGTCGGCGAGCGAGGCGGTGGGTCGGTCCGGGGCGTCAGGCCACGGCGTCGAGCTGCGCGAGCTGCTCGGCGGTGAGCTCGACGTCCGCGGCCGCGACGTTCTCCTCGAGGTGCGCGACCGAGGAGGTGCCCGGGATCGGCAGCATCACGGGCGAACGGTGCAGCAGCCACGCGAGCGCGAGCTGGACCGGGCTCGCGCCCGTCGTCCTGCTCAGCTCGTCGAGCGGGCCCCCGGGCTTGGCCAGCTCGCCGGTCGCCACCGGGTACCAGGGGATGAAGGCGAGCCCGCGCTGTTCGCACGCGTCGAGGACGTCCTCGGAGGCGCGGTCGGTGAGGTTGTAGCGGTTCTGGACGCTGACGACGGGGGCCACCGCCTGGGCCGCGTCGAGGTCGGCGACGCTGACCTCGGACAACCCGAGGTGGCGGATCTTGCCCTCCCGTCGCAGCTGATCGAGCTCACCGAGCTGGTCCTCGAGCGCCACCTCGCGGTCGATGCGGTGCAGCTGGTAGAGGTCGAGCCGCTCGACCCCGAGCCGACGCAGGCTCATCTCGACCTGTTGACGCAGGTAGGCCGGTCGACCGACCGGGACCCACTCGTGCGGTCCGGTGCGGACCAGACCTCCCTTGGTCGCGATCACGACACCGTCGTACGGGTCGCTGCCACCGGTGTGCAGCGCCTCGCGGATGAGCTCCTCGGACACGAACGGTCCGTAGCTGTCGGCGGTGTCGATCAGGTCGACCCCGAGCTCGACCGTCCGACGCAGGACGGCTTTGGCGGTGTCAGGGTCGGCGGGCGGGCCCCAGATCCCGGGTCCGGTGATCTGCATGGCGCCGTACCCGAGGCGGGTCACGGGCAGGTCACCGCCCAGGGAGAAGGAGCCGGAGTTGGCGGCGGAGGGGGAGGTCACGTGCGCGTTCCTATCGGGGCGGGAGGACGCAGCGTAGGCGCCACCTCGTCGCCGTCCGTGAGCCTCGTCGTCCGTGAGCCTCGTCGTCCGTGAGCCGTCGCCGGTGAGCCGTGGTCTCAGTCTCGTGGCGCGAGCGCGTGGAGGGCGATGGCGCCGGCGGCCGCGACGTTGAGCGAGTCCACGCCCGCGTGCATGGGGATGCGTGCACGCACCGCAGCGCCGGCGAGGGTGTCGTCGGCCAGCCCCGGCCCCTCCGCCCCGAGGACGAGGGCGACCGGCCCGTGCATCACGGTGGGGGCCACGTCGCGCAGATCCTCGGCGTCGCCGTCCGGGGTGAGTGCCACGGTCGTGATCCCGCGTCCGCGCAGGTCGGCCAGCAGCTGCGCGCCGGTCCCCGGAGCGCGGGTGAACGGCACCCGGAGGACGTGTCCCATCGACACCCGGACGCTGCGCCGGTACAGGGGGTCGGCACACCCGGGGCCGAGCAGCACCCCCTGGCAACCGAGGCCACGGGCGGAGCGGAACAGCGTGCCGAGGTTCTCGTGGTCGTTCAGCCCCTCGAGCACGAGCAGACGTCGGGCCCCCGTCACCACCTCGTCGACCGTGGACGGTGCACTGCGCTCACCGCACCCGATGACGCCCTGGTGGAGCGGGAAGCGGACGATCTCGTACAGCACCTCCCGCGGTACCACGTACACGGGTGCGTCGACCTGCTCGATCACGTCGGCGCTGGCCGCGACCCGCTCCTCGGCCACCAGCAGCGATCGCACCCGGTAGGGGGAGGCCACCAACTCCCGGACCGGGTTCGGGCCCTCGGCGATGAGCACGCCCGCCCGGTGCTCGTAGCGCTTGCGCAACGCCGCGTCGGTCAGCGCGGCGTAGTCACCGAGCCGGGGATCGCTCGGGTCGTCGAGGTGCAGGAGGTCGGCCATGCCGCGCAGCCAACCACGCCGTG
>CAYSTY010000485.1:0-2077 GCA_964433685.1 uncultured Actinomycetota bacterium
GCCAAGACCTTCATCACCAACGGCATCACCGCCGACCTGGTCATCGTGGTCGCCATGACCGCGCCCGACCAGAAGCACGGCGGGATGTCGCTGCTGCTCGTCGAGCGCGGCATGGAGGGCTTCGAACGCGGCCGCAAGCTCGACAAGATCGGGATGGCGGCCCAGGACACCGCCGAGCTGTTCTTCAACGACGTGCGGGTCCCCGCCGAGAACCTCCTCGGCGAGGAGGGCAAGGGGTTCCTGTACCTGATGGAGGCCCTCCCCCAGGAGCGCCTCGGCATCGCGGTCGCGGGAGCCGCCGGCGCGATGGCCGCCGTCGAGATGACCCTGGCGTACTGCAAGGAGCGCGAGGCGTTCGGCCGGCCCATCGGCAGCTTCCAGAACACCCGGTTCAAGCTCGCCGAGATGAAGACCAAGGCGCTGATCACGCGCGAGTTCGTCGACCGCTGCACCGAGCTGCACAACGACGGTCAGCTCCCGGTCGACGAGGCCGCGATGGCCAAGTACTGGGCCTCCGACGTGCTCAACGAGGTCGTCGACGAGTGCGTCCAGCTCCACGGCGGCTACGGCTACATGCGCGAGTACCCCATCGCCCGCGCCTTCGTGGACTCGCGGGTCCAGCGCATCTACGGCGGGACCAACGAGATCATGAAGGAGATCATCGGTCGGACGATGGGTGTCTGACGCGGCCGCTCCGACCCAGGGTGACGGGGCACGTGGTGGGGCCTGGGGGTCCTTCCGCGAGCACCCGGACGCCGACCGTTTCCTCGCCGCGGTGCGCGACGGCGGGTGGCCGGACGGCGAGGTGCTGCCGAGCCACCAGCCCGGCTGCTACGGCTGCGGGGACGCCAACCCGGCCGGGCTCGGGCTCACCGCCGTCGCGGCCGAGGGCGGCGGGGTCCGGGCGGAGCACACCTTCGACGACCGCTTCCTCGGTGCCCCCGGGCTCGCGCACGGTGGTGCCATCGCGGCGCTGCTCGACGACCTGTACGGGATGGTGCTGATCCGCGAGCTGCTGCCCGCGGTCACCCGCGACCTCGCGGTCAGCTACCGCCGCCCGATCCACCTCGACGAGCCGTGCGTGCTCGCCGGGCGTCTCGTCGGCCGCGACGGTCGCGACCTCGACCTCGAGGCGACGATCGAGCAGCACGGCGAGGTCAAGGTCACCTCGACGGCGAGGTTCCGCATCCTCGACCCGGCGCGCATCGCCAACCGTTACGCACCCGTCGACCCCTGATCGCGCACCCGCGACCCGCGCACCCGCGGGTTCGTGACGCGGGCCGCCGATCGTGACGCGGGCCGCCGATCGTGCCGCGGTCCCGGCTCAGCCGGTGGCGGCGCCGCCGTCGGGGTCGAGGATGTCGCCGTGGGCGCGGACGGTGCGGTCGATCTCGGCCGCGAGCGCCTGCGCGAGGAAGGGCCGCACCACCTCGGTGGCGATGGGACGCAGCCGCTGCAGGGCGCTGACCAGCTCGGTGGTCGGTAGCGCGTCGTCGCGCTGCTCGATGATCGGGGCGAGCAGGTGCTCGCTGACCAGGTCGAGGAAGCGCCGCGCGATGTCGGCCACGTCCTCGCGGATCGCGGCGACGAGGTCGAACACCACCTCGATGGAGATCCCGAGGCGCAGCAGCTCGGTCCCCGCCTCGATGATCATGGGGGAGGGGGCCCGCAGGTCGCCGTGCTCGTCGACCTCGATGAGGCCGAGCTCGAGCGCGCGCTGCATCAGCTCGGGACGCTCGACCACGTCGGGGAACCGGTCGGCGAGCTCCTCGCGGGTGAAGGTCTGCGGCTGCTCGTCGGTCAGCGGGGCTGACAGCAGGTGCTGGAAGCCGAGCAGGTCACCGAGGTCCCCCCCGGCGGCCCAGATGTCGAGCGTCTGGCGGATCGCCTCGAGGCTGAAGCCGCGCTGCTGGAGCTCGTCGATGAGCCGGAGCCGGTGGAGGTGGTCCTCGGTGTAGTACCCCGTGCGGCCCACGAGCTCCGGCGCCGGCAACAGGCCCCTGGCCTGGTACGCGCGGACGTTCCGGGACGTCGTCCCGGCTTCGCTGGCGAGCTCGTCGATGCGCATCCTCACGCC
>CAYSTY010000486.1:0-2077 GCA_964433685.1 uncultured Actinomycetota bacterium
GCTCGGGGCGGGAACTGTTCCCCTGCGGTCGTCGTCCTACCGGGACCGCCGGTGACGGGAGCGACGGGTGCGGACGAGGCCGATCACGATCATCGCAGCGCTTGCCCTGTTCGTCGCAGGGTGCGCAGATGCTGGCTCGCCCCGGATCGACCCCGGCCCAGGGGGCGACGAGGTTCCGCGGGCGCTGGCGGTCGCGGATCGGCGCTGCCCGGCATGGGACGACCCTGTCGTGTACTCGCCGCCACCCGGCGAGCAGCCCGAACCCGACCCCGGCATCACCACCGCCGCACCGGCTCCCGACCTGCCCACCGGCGCCGACCCGGTCGACGACCTCGTCACGACGAACGAGGAGCCTCGGCCCGGCGATGGTGCAGCCGCGATCGAGGCTGCGCGGCAGTGGGCGCAGCGTGAGGCCCGCGACCACTTCGCTGGTGTCTGGATGGATCAGGACCACGAGGCTGCCGTCATCGCCTTCACCGACGATGTCGACGCGTACGCCGCGCAGGTCCGCGACCGGTTCGGTGCCGGCTGGTGGGTGGTCACCGCCGACCACACCGAGGCAGAGCTCGACGCCGCCCACGCTGACGTCATCTCCCGTATGGAAGGTGGGGTTGACGGCACGCCGCCCGGCACGATCGTCGGTAGTGGCATCGACACCCGACGGGGCCTGGTGACCGTCGAGGTGGTCGGCGGTGACGACGTGGCGCTCGGCGAACACGCGGCGCCACTCGACCACCCGGCCATCTGCTTCGAGATCCTCGACCCGCCACCGGCCTACGACTCGGACGGCCCGGTCCGCACGCTGGCAACCGCCGACGGCTGGCGCGCTGGGCTCGACCACCCCGGCTACGAACTGCTCGAGATCGCCTACGACCGCGAGACGGCCGAGCGGGCCTTCGCCGACAACGTCCCCGAAGGCCTCCCCCACGGGGACGGGGACCCCTGGCGCGACGGCCTACATGCCGACCTCGACACCGTCGACTGGGACCGGGAGGTGATCGCGGTCTGGTCCGGTGGTCGCTCCGGCAGCTGCCCCTCGTGGGTGGACGACGTCGACCTCGACCACGGCACCGTCCTGGTACGCAGCGCGTCACCCTCCCAGGGCGGATGCACCGCCGACTTCAACGCCTTCCGCACCGTCCTGGCCATCGACCGCGACCGGCTACCACCCGTGGAGGCGCTACCGCTGCCCCTCAACCACGGATCCCCCGAGAGCGGCGAGGCGATCGTCTACCCAGCCGGATGAAACCGCCCGCAAGATGCCTGTCGGATCCGGGTGCTACCGACTGGGTGGCGGAGCCACGTGCGCTGGTTCAGCCTGCGGGCGTCGGCGACGCAGCGCGGACGCTGGTCCCAGCCACCCGATCGTGTAGGCCGGTGTGGCCGACGAGGACGGGCAGCACCACCGCGGCGAGGACGACCATCGACATGACGAACAGGAGGACCGCGAACCCGGTCGGGGCGTCGGTCACTGCGAAGCGCATCGCCGACATGTGCCCGAGCTGCCAGGGCAGCACCTTCACGGTGTTGCGCACCAGTACCTGCCCGAACGTAGCGGTGCCTCCCGGGTCGTCGAGGATGAGCCCAACCCGTCGCTTCCCCCAGGTCGCCCCCGCCGGCCCAGCCTCGGTCGAGGTCAGGTACGCCAGGTAGGGCGCGACGGTCAACAACGTGACGGCGACATCCGCTGCCGCCGGTCGGGACCAGATCGCGCCCAGGTCGATCCACCCCGCGACCTGCGGGACCCCCTCCCGCGCCTCGGCCCCGACCTCACCGGCCGATGGGAGGGCTTCCGGTTCATCCTCGGCCCCTGGCGGTGGATGTTGCTCGTCTACATCTTCGACGAGAGCCGCGATCGCGTCGTCATCGTCACGATCCAGGACGCCCGAAACTCGGGCGCAGCGACGAGCGAGTGACCACGGGCGTTCCTTGACGGGCAGGGTCACGACCGTCCGCCATCCCAACATGGCCGGTGCACCACAGCGGTATGTGCTCCGGTGCTACCGTCAAGGCATGCGTACTTCGGTGATCTTCGACGACGAGCTCGCGGCGGAAGCCCGCGAGCTCGGCATCAACG
>CAYSTY010000487.1:0-2069 GCA_964433685.1 uncultured Actinomycetota bacterium
CCGCGCCGCAGCGATGACATCCTGTGCGTCGTCGAGGAGGCCAAGGACGTCGTCGCCATCGAACGGACCCGTGAGTTCCGCGGGAAGTACCACGTGCTCGGCGGCGCCATCAACCCGATGGACAACGTGGGTCCGGACGACCTGCGCATCCCCCAGCTCATGAGCCGGCTCGCCGACGGAACCGTCACCGAGGTGATCCTCGCGACGGACCCGAACGTCGAGGGCGAGGCCACGGCCACCTACCTGGCTCGGCTGCTCGTACCGATGGGGCTGCGCGTCACACGCCTGGCCTCCGGGCTGCCGGTCGGGGGAGACCTGGAGTACGCCGACGAGGTCACGCTGGGGCGTGCCTTCGAGGGACGGAGGCAGATCAGTGCCTGACACACCGCACATCCCGCGCCAGCACGAGTCGGGCGGGGACCGCGCCGCAGCCGCCGACGACGCGCCGTCGGCCCAGGCCGAACGCACCGCGCCACCCGACCTCGCCGAGGTCGCCGAGGTCATGTCCACCGAGGCCCGCCGCTTCGGGACGACCGTCACCGAGGTCGCGGCCGGCTCCAACCCGGAGGTCGCGATCCCGCTCCTCCTCCTCGCGGTGAGCGACCTGCTGTCTGCCGGTGCGCGCCTCGGCGCGATCGTCGACGTCGTCCCGCCGGACCGCTTCGAGCCCGACGTCGGGCCCGACCCGGACCTCGACCCGCTGCGCGCCGCGCTCGGCAACCTCTTCGACGGCATCGACGAGTACCGCGAGATCGACGACCCTGTCGTCGACGGCGAGGCCGTGTCGTCGTCCATCTCCGGCGACCTGGTGCTCATCACCGGGGCGCTCGCGCAGGGCCAGCGGCACCACGACGCCGGCCAGGTGCTCGAGGCCCTGTGGTGGTGGCAGTTCTCCTACCTGTCCAACTGGGGCGAGCGCGGGTCCGCCGTCCTGCGGACGCTGCAGACGATCCTCGCGCACCTGCGCCTGGACGTGGACGACGAGGTCGTCGCCGACGCGGAGTTCCAGGCCCTCCACCCGTGATCGAGGCGGGCCTCGCCGGGGTCGCCGTCAGCGGAGGTCGGCGGGGCCGAGGAGGTCCGCGAGCGCGTCCCACCGGGCCATGTGGCAGCCGTCGCTGCGCCGGAAGGTCGCGTCGACCGGTGTCCCGTCGACCGTGCCGGTGACGTGCGCCGTCTGCGGGCCGCCCCAGATCTCGGTGCACATGACGTCCGGCGGCACCGGGTCGAACCCGTCGGGCCAGGCGGTGGTCACGGCCGCGCACGCCGCCGCGGAGTCGGGGTGGTCACCGCCCGCCGGACCGCATGTGAGCGTGGTGGTCGTCACCGCGCCCTCGCCGGTCGCGTCGACCTGGATCGTGAGGTCGGCGGGGAACGTCGCGGGTCCCTCGTCCGTACCGTCACCTGAGGCGTCACCTGATCCGTCGCCGTCCGACGGCGCGGTCGACGACGGGTCGCCGGGCTCGCTCGAGGTCGGGGCGGGCTCGTCGGTCGAGGTGACCGGTGCATCGGGGTGCGTGGACCCGCCGTCGGCGCTGCCGGGCTCGAGGCTCGCGCACCCGGTGCCGACGGCGACCACGACCGCCGCGAGCGCGAGCGCACGCGTGCGCCGTCGTCGGCCCGGGCGTGGTGCCGGACCCTCGTCCGGGACCACGCCCGCCACTGCGGTCGGGACATCGCCCGGCACCGCGTCCGCTACCGCGGCCACCCCGGATCTGATCACGGCCACCACCTCCTCTCCGCCTAGTGTGCTGACCCGCGCACCCCTTGCATACGTTCGCATGGTGGAACCTTTGCCGTCCGCCATGCGGGCGCGACTATCCTTGACGGCGGCGTGCGCAGCTGTGCGCCGTCGCCGTTCCCCCTTTCCCCCCACATCGGAGTTCCTGCCGTGGGCCTGATCGTCCAGAAGTTCGGTGGCTCGTCCGTCTCGGACGCCGAGAGCATCAAGCGGGTCGCCAAGCTCGTCGTCGACGCCAAGCGCCGCGGGGACGAGGTCGCCGTCGTCGTCTCCGCGATGGGCGACACGACCGACGAGCTCATCGACCTCGCCAACGCCGTCACCCCGA
>CAYSTY010000488.1:0-2061 GCA_964433685.1 uncultured Actinomycetota bacterium
CGGGCTGTAGCGGTTCGCGCCTGTGCCTTGCACGATGCCGGCTGCGGCGAGCCGGTTGATCGCGGGTTCGTGGGTGTTGCCGTTGTCGTCGCTGAACGCGTCGGGTCCTGTGGCGCGCAGGGTGTTGCCGACCTGGTCGAGGGTGCGGGCCATGAACGAGGCCATCTGATCGCGTCGGACGCCCTGGGATGGCCGGTAGGTGCCGGCGGTGGTGCCTTCGGCGATCGACCACCAGCTGATGCAGTCGATGCCGGGCCGGTGGGTGCCTGAGACGTCGGGGAACCGGCCGGCCGGGGCGTGCTGGCAGGCGGGCCCGATGGGCTGCACGGTGGGCGTGGAGCTTGGCGGCGGGCTGGTTGGCGCGGTGGCGTAGCTACGTCCGCTCTGGCTGCTGACGTTGAACGCGCCGGTGTCGGATGCGGTGACGGTCACGTCGCCGTCGCGGCGGGTCCCGTCGGCGTTGCCGGTTTGGAACAGGGTCGCGCCGGCGGCGCTCCACCGCTGGACGACGGCTGGGGCGGGGTGGCCGTAGCTGTTGGCACCGACGGTGAGGACGGCGACCTCGGCCGAGAGGCGATCGACGTACGCGGGGGCCGAGGAGGTTGTCGAGCCGTGGTGGGAGACCTTGACGACCTCGACGTCGCCGTAGGCGGCTGCGACGGCTTCTTCGACGGCCTGGTTGACGTCGCCGCAGGAGGCCAGGTCGAAGGCGCCGTAGGCGACGGCGACACAGACCGACCGGTCGTTCTCGGCGGAGACCGGGACGCCACCGGCAGCGGTGCCGTCGGTGCCCGCCGAGACCACGTCGAACACGACCGTGCCGCACAGCTCGAACCGGTCGCCGATGTCGACTGGTCGGCGCAGTCCGGCGGTGGTGACCCAGTCGTAGTAGTCGCGGTAGGTGGCGGTGTCCTTGACGGTGCGGTCGCCGCCGCGGTCGTAGACCGCTTCGAGGTTGATGCCGGTTGCGGTGCCGACGTCCTGGACGTCGCCGAGGTGGTCGGCGTCGTAGTGCGACACCGCGATCCACGACAGCTGGTCTCGGGCGCCCCAGGCGTCGAGCTGGCCGAGGACCTCGTCGACCGCGCCGCGGTTGGCGTCGATCAGGCCGACCTCGCCGCACGGGCCGCGGTAGAGGACGGTGTCGCCGTGGGCAGCTTCGAGGAAGACGACCTCGAGTTCGCCCGCAGCGACAGCTGCGCTGCCTGGCAGCATGCCGGCCAGCAACGCGACGACGACCACACCGATACGAGCCCGCATGGCTCACCCCTTCCCCGAAGGAGTTCGACGGTAGCGGCCGCCGGTGACATCGGACCGTTGGAGCCACCGGGAGTTGCCTGTCACTGTTCGCTGATACGCCTACGCCATGCCGAACTCTTCCTCCCCTGCCGTGCTGACCGTGGCCGAGCTGAGGCGGCTGCGTGATCTGACCAACGCACTGCCGCCGGGACCGTGGGAAGCGGTCGAGCTGTCGCACCTGGAGGTGCACGGCCCGGCACCGTTCGACCCGGATGTCGACCTCGATGAGCGTGCGTGGCGAGCGAACGAGGAGCGCCGGGCTAAGACCGCTGCGTGGCGTGGGATCCGTGCCGTCGACGGGACCCGCATCCTCGGGGAGCCGCTGCCGGGTGGGAGGCCTCGCCCGGTCCATCACAGCGAGCTGTTGTGGCTGGCGGAGGCTCGTACGGCGGTGCCACGACTGCTCGCGACGCTGCGTGAGATGTGGCCCCGCCCGTCACGACCAGCTGCCGAGGCGACTCCTGCCCCACCGGCTCCGCCACCGCCGGAGCGGATCGAGGCGGCTGCACGGGCTGCCTACGAGCGCGATCCCGGGCTCGAGCGTTGGCGGCAGCTCTCCGAGCAGGAACGTCGTGGCTGGATCGCACGGATCGAGGCGGCGCTCGACACGCTGCACTCTTGAGTGGCGTCCGCGACGGACTTGTCCACAACGCCTCGAACCCGAGGCCCCGTCCTGGTTCCGGTCTGCGACGGTGCCGTCCGTCGCGGAGGTGGACCGGATGTACGGGTTGGACATGGAGGACTGGCCGGCGATCGAGCGGG
>CAYSTY010000489.1:0-2055 GCA_964433685.1 uncultured Actinomycetota bacterium
GGCGTCGTCATCCTCTCCCCCGCCGCCCCGTCGTTCGGGACCCACCGCGACTTCGCGCACCGCGGCGAACACTTCGTCGAACTCGTCACCGCACTTCGGGGGTGAGGTCACCAGCCCCTACGGTCACGTGCCCGACGGGACCGTGGACAGGGAGACGTGACGTGCGCATCGAGGACGCCGAACACCGCGACGTGCCGGCCATCGTCGCGCTGCTCGCCGACGACGAGCTCGGCCGACGCCGCGAGTCCGTCACCGAGCCGCTGGACGACGCCTACTGGGCCGCGTTCGACGCGATCGCGGCCGACCCCGCCCACCGGCTCGTGGTGCTCCGCAGCGACGACGGACAGGTCGCCGGGTGCCTGCAGCTGAGCTTCCTGCCGCATCTCACCTTCCGCGGTGGGTGGCGGGCACAGATCGAAGGGGTGCGCATCGCCGCGGACCTCCGCGGCACCGGTCACGGTCGGACCCTGTTCACCTGGGCCATCGACGAGGCGCGGCGACGCGGGTGCCACCTCGTGCAGCTGACCACGAACGTGCAGCGTCCCGACGCCCTGGCCTTCTACGACGCGCTCGGCTTCGAGGTCACCCACCAGGGCCTCAAGCTGTACCTCGACGGCGACGCCAGCGGCCGGACCGTCGCCGGCGACCGCTCCGACTAGCGTCGAGGTCGTCTGCGACCGGAGCCTCCCGTGCCACCTCGCCTCGCCGTCCTGCCGGCCGGCCGTGCCCCCCACCTCGAGGACGCCGTCCGCGACGGCGGTGGTGAGGTCGTCGCGGTCGCCACCGCGGAAGCGGTCGTGTGGGTCGACCCGAAGGACCCGGCGGGTCTGCGCCAGGTCCTCGACGACCACCCCGACATCGCGTGGGTACAGCTGCCGTGGGCCGGCATCGAGCCGTACCGGGACGTGCTCGACCACGACCGCCGGTGGACCTGCGGCAAGGGCGTCTACGCCGAACCGGTCGCCGAACACGTCCTCGCGCTGACCCTCGGTCTGCTGCGCGGCATCGGCCACTACGCCCGCCAGCGCAGCTGGAGCGGACCGGTGGGACGCAACCTCCTCGACGCCCGGGTCACCATCCTCGGCGGCGGCGAGATCACGACCAGCCTGGTGCGCCTGCTGGCGCCGTTCGGTTGCTCCATCACCGTGGTCCGCCGTCACCCGGACCCCATCGACGGGGTCGACGAGGTGGTGACCACCGACCGTCTCCCCGAGGTCCTGCCGGACACCGACGTGGTCGTCCTCGCGCTGGCGCTCACGCCCGAGACCGAGGGCGTCATCGACGCCGA
The DNA here is from genome assembly GCA_964433685.1 of uncultured Actinomycetota bacterium. Lineage (GTDB taxonomy): Bacteria > Actinomycetota > Nitriliruptoria > Nitriliruptorales > Nitriliruptoraceae > Nitriliruptor. The sequence goes on from CAYSTY010000489.1 coordinate 1,289, forward strand.
CGCGCTGGAGGCCCTGCCCGACCACGCCGTCCTGGTCAACGTGGCGCGCGGCGAGCACGTGGACACCGACGCGCTCGTCGCCGCGCTGACCGACGGTCGGCTCGGTGGCGCGGCCCTCGACGTCACCGACCCCGAGCCGCTCCCCGACGACCACCCGCTGTGGGCGACCCCGAACACGATCATCACCCCCCACGTCGGCAACACCCCCGAGATGGGACGCGTGCTGCTGACCGCCCGCGTGACCGAGAACGTCGCCCGGTACGGACGCGGGGAGCCGCTGCTCGGACCGGTCGACGTCGCGCTCGGCTACTAACGTCGACGTCGCGGTCGGCGACGAGCGGCCGCATCGCGCGACCGCGACCGGCAGCGCACGGACGACCTCGGGAGACGGCTGTGGAGCTCGGTGCCGCGGTGTTCGCCACGGACCTGTCGTGGCCGATCGACGACCTCGCGCGGGCGGTCGAGGAACGTGGCTTCGCGTCGTTGGCCGTCCCCGAACACACGCACATGCCGGTCGAGCACACCCCGCACCCCGGCGGTGCCGGGCTGGCGGACGAGTACCGCCGCACCCTCGACCCCGTGGTCGCGTTGACCACCGCCGCAGCCGTCACCGACGCGCTCCGGCTGGTGTTCGGGGTGAGCCTGGTGGCGCAGCACGACCCCATCGTGTTGGCCAAGGCGGTCGCGTCGCTCGACCACGTCTCCCGCGGTCGGGTCGAGTTCGGCGTCGGCTACGGCTGGAACCGGCCGGAGCTCGCCCACCACGG
>CAYSTY010000490.1:0-2037 GCA_964433685.1 uncultured Actinomycetota bacterium
TCACCAAGACCTACAAGCGTGGTGAGGAGGGCGAGGTCGTCGCCCTCAAGGACCTGACGCTCGAGGTCGGCAAGGGCGAGTTCGTCTTCGTCGTCGGCCCGTCCGGTTCGGGCAAGTCGACCTTCATGAAGCTGCTCACCCGTGAGCAGCTGCCCGACGCCGGCGAGCTGTGGGTCGCCGGCAAGAACCTCGCGACGTTGCGCTCGTGGAAGGTCCCGATGCTCCGACGTGAGATCGGGTACGTCTTCCAGGACTTCAAGCTCCTGCCGAACAAGTCGGTCTACGAGAACGTCGCGTTCGCGCTCGAGGTCATCGGCAAGTCCCGCCGCGAGATCGACCAGCGCGTACCGGAGGTGCTCGAGCTCGTCGGGCTCGAGGACAAGGCGCAGGCGCAGCCGCACGAGCTGTCCGGTGGCCAGCAACAGCGGGTCTCGGTGGCACGCGCCTTCGTCAACAGCCCCCGCATCCTGCTGTGCGACGAGCCGACGGGGAACCTCGACCCGTCCACGTCCGTCGGCATCATGAAGCTGCTCGACCGCATCAACCGCACGGGCGCGACCGTCGTCATGGCGACCCACGACCAGCACATCGTCGACTCGATGCGCCGCCGCGTGGTCGAGCTCGACGGCGGCGTGGTCGTCCGGGACCAGTCCCGTGGCGTCTACGGCTACGCCGGCTGACAGGAGCACCGTTGTCCGCACGCTGGCGCTACATCCTCGGCGAGGCCCTCGTGGGCCTGCGCCGGAACCTGCTGATGACCGTCGCGGTCATCCTGTCGGTGACCGTGTCGCTCACCCTCCTCGGCGCGTCCCTGCTGCTGTCCGAACAGGTGGAGCTGGCCGCCGACGACTGGACCGACAAGGTCGAGGTCTCGATCTTCCTGTGTGACGAACGCTCGTGCGGCGCCGACATCACCCCCGAGCAGCAGGAGGACCTGCTCACCGACCTCCAGGAGCTCCCGCTCGTCGAGGAGGTGTTCTACGAGTCCCAGGAGGACGCGTACGAGCGCTTCCAGGAGATGTTCAAGGACGACGAGGACGTCGCCGGTGTCATCGAGCCGGGCTCGCTGCCGGCCTCGTTCCGGGTCAAGCTGGTCGACCCCAACGACTTCCAGGTGGTCGCGCAGCAGTTCGGTGCGTACCCGGGGGTCGACGAGGTCATCGACCAGCAGGCCATCCTCGAGGAGCTGCTCGGCTTCATCGGGATGGTGCAGAACGCCGCGCTGATCGTCGCCGCGATCCAGCTGGTCGCGGCCGGTGTGCTGATCGCCAACACCATCCGCGTCGCGGCCTTCGCCCGCCGCGAGCAGACCTCGATCATGAAGCTCGTCGGTGCCTCCAACTGGTACGTGCGCCTGCCGTTCCTGTTCGAGGGGATGATCGCCGGTGCGCTCGGAGCCGTCCTCGCCTGGGGCCTGTTGATGCTCTCGGTGCCGCGGGTGGCGGCCAACCTCCGCCAGGAGGTCGACCTCGTGCCGTTCATCGGGGCCGACGAGGTCCTCTCGATCGCTCCGTGGATGCTGCTGTCGGGCGTCGGGATCGCCGCCCTCGCCTCGCTCATCGCGCTGCGTCGCTTCCTGGACGTCTGACCTCCCCGACCGGGTGTGGCGGATGTTGCTGACGCTCCCGACTGTGGGAAGCGTCCTGCGGTGTTACCGTGTCGGACGGTGTCCACCCGTCCCGTTCGTGCTCCGCGTCCCGCCGAGGAACCCGTGCGTCGTTGGTCCCACCTCGTGGTCACGGTCGCGGTGCTGGGCCTGGTCAGCTCCGGCGCCGCGGCCCAGACGACCTCGTCGCTCGAGCAGCGTCTGGTCGAACGTGCCGATGAGCGCTCGGACGTCCAGGAACGGCTCGCCGAGACCCGGGCCGCGGAGGGGGACGCGCGCGAGCGTCTGGCCGCCGCCGACCGTGAGCTGGATGCCGTCACGGGTGAGCTCGCGGCCGTCGAGGCCGCGCTCGCGGATGCGACCGAACGTCGTGACCACGCCCGCGCCGAGGCGCGGCGGTTGCGCGCCGAGCTGGTCGTCATCGAGGCGGA
>CAYSTY010000491.1:0-2033 GCA_964433685.1 uncultured Actinomycetota bacterium
TGGAGGCGCAGCAGCGCCGCTTCGTCGCCGACGTGTCCCACGAGCTGCGCACGCCACTGACCGCGCTCGTGGCGGCCGTCGAGGTGCTCGAGGACGAGCTCGCCGGCCCGGACGCCGCCGTGGTGTCCGACGACCGTCGCCACGCCACCCTGCTGGCCATCGACGAGGTCCGCGCGATGCGGGAGCTGGTCGAGGACCTGATGGAGATCACCCGTTTCGACGCCGGACGTGCGCAGCTCCAGGAGAGCCCGACCGACGTGGCCGAGGCCATCGCCGCCACGCTCCGACGGCGGGACCTCCACGCCGGGGTCCGCACCGAGGTCGACGCCGGCCTCCACGCGACCCTCGACCGGCGGCGCCTCGACACCGTGGTCGCCAACCTGGTCGGGAACGCGTCGACGCACGGCGCACCGCCCGTGGTCGTACGAGCGCACGCTCGCGGCGACGACCTGGTGATCGACGTCAGCGACGCCGGCGGCGGTGTCCCGGCGGACGTCCAGGATCGGCTGTTCGAGCGCTTCGTGAAGGGTGACCGGGCGCGGACCCGGACCGCGGGCAGCGGCCTCGGTCTGGCGATCGCGCGGGAGAACGCACGGCTCCACGGTGGCGACGTCGAGCTGGCCGCCACCGGGCCGGCGGGGACGACGCTGCGCTGCACGCTGCCTGGACGGGTGCTCGCGCACGGGGCGGACGGACCGGCCGACGCCCTGGCCGATGGCCCGGTCGATGGCCCGGCATCCGACGTCGCCGGGTCCGAGGAGACCGCGGACCGGACGGGTGCCGCCAGCGGTGCGGGGGGACGAGCGTGACCGGACGTGCGACGCTCGCCGTGGTCGTCCTCGCCGTCCTGGCCGCCGGGTGCGCGGTCGGTACGGCGCCGGCCACCGTGGCGGGTCCCGGGCCCGACACCAGCTCCGCCGCGCTCGCGGAGCGGGACCGGACCGACGAGGCCACCTCGGGGCGGATCGCGTCCAGCACACCGGGCACGCCGTCGCTCGACGAGGTCACACCACCGTCCGCGACGCCGCCGGTGCTGCTGCGGGGGCAGGACGGACCGCGGTGGGTGGAGCGACCAGCGGGCACGACCGCCGGCGGGGACCCGATCGTCGACGCCGTCGACCTCCTCGCGCGACCGCTCACCGACGACGAGGTGGCCGCGGGTCTGGTCACGAGCGTCCCGCCGGGGACCAGCGTGGTGACGTACACGGAACCCGGCCCGTGGATGGTCGTCGAACTGGACGGTCCCTACCTCGGCGGTACCGACGCCACGCTGACCGAGCTCGGCCAACAGGTGGCCTGCACCCTCCACCTCGTGCTGGGGTCGACCCCTGACGACACCGTCGAGGTGGTGGTCCGGGGGACCTCCATCGTCACGTGGCGCTGGGGTAGCTGCCCCTGACCCTCCCGGGTCCGTGCGGTCAGCGGCCGAGGAGCCGAGGCGCGGGCCAGGGACAGTCCAGACCGGTGAGCGAGAGGCAGCCCTCCTCGCCGCCTGCCCGGGACACGGAGGTAACGTTACCCGCCTCACCCCCGCGGACGAGGTCCGTACCCGCGTTCGCGGCGTCCCTCGACGGGGCTCGATCGACTCGTCGGCTGGAGATCCCCGTGCCCGTTGCTCTCCCGCTGGAGGCGTTCCCCACGCGCGACGACGAGGTCGCCGGTTTCGCCGCAGCGCTCGGGCTGCCGGGCCTCATCGACGTGCACGTGCACCTGCTGCCCCACCGGCTGCAGGAAGCGGTGTGGGCCTTCTTCGACCGGCTCGACGACCCGCCGTGGCCGGTGACCTACCGCGACGACGAGGCGACCCGCCTGGCGACCCTGCGCGACCTCGGCGTCGTCTCCCACACCGCGCTCGCCTACGGCCACAAGCCCGGCGTGGCCGCCTGGTGCAACGAGCACACCCTGGCCGCTGCCGACGCCCACGACCAGGTGCTGCCGACCTTCACCTTCCACGCCGAGGAGAGCGCCGCCGGTTACGTGGCCGACGCGATCGCTCGGGGCGGCCGCGTGGCGAAGGTGCACCTCCAGGTCGG
>CAYSTY010000492.1:0-2033 GCA_964433685.1 uncultured Actinomycetota bacterium
ACGCCCACCACCCGACCGAGCTGCGCGCGACGCTCGCGGCCGCCCGGGCGAGCTCCCCCGACCGTGTGGTGCTGGTGGTCCAGCCCCACCGCTACTCGCGCACGCAGATCCTCGGTGAGGAGCTCGGCCGTGCCGCCGCCGGCGCCGACCTGGTCCTCGTCACCGACGTGTACGGCTCCTCGGAGGCGCCGGTCCCGGGCGTGACCGGTCAGCTGGTCGCCGACGCCGCGGCCGCCGCCGGCGCGAGCGTCCGCTACGTGCCGTACCTGACCGACGTGGTCGACGTGCTGGCCGAGCTGGTCCGGCCCGACGACCTGGTGCTGGTGACCGGGGCGGGGGACGTCACCCAGGTCGGTCCGGCGCTCCTGGCCCGACTGGACGGCACGTCGTGACCGACGACCAGCCCGCACGGGACGCAGCCGCGTCGTCCGGGCCGGCGGCGGCCGACCCGCTGATCGATGCGCTCCGGGACGCGGGCGTGTCCGGCGAGGTGCACCCCGGGTCGTCGCTGGCCGAGCTCACCACCCTCCGCGTCGGTGGCCCCGCCCGCGCGCTGGTCGTCGCCGAGCGGGACGCGGACCTGGTCGGCGTCGGTGCCGTCTGCGTCGCGCAGGGCCTGCCGTGGCTCGTGGTCGGCCGCGGGTCGAACCTGCTCGTCGCCGACGCCGGGTGGCCGGGTATCGCCATCACCCTCGGACGCGGCTACCGCGGGGTGGAGATCGAGGGCACCCGCGCGCGACTCGGCGCCGCCGAACCGCTGCCGACCGTGGCCGTCCGCCTCGCGGACGCCGGTCTCGGCGGCACCGCCTGGGCCGCCGGGGTCCCGGGGACCGTCGGGGGCGCGATCCGCATGAACGCCGGCGCCCACGGTGGCGAGGTCGCCGACGTCCTGGTCGAGATCGATCTCGTCCGGTTGCGCACGGGCACCCGCGAGACCTGGCCCGCGCACGCCTGCGGGCTCAGCTACCGCGCCAGCGACCTGCCCGACGACGCGGTCGTGGTCAGCGCCACGTGGGAGCTGGCCCCGGCCGACCGGGACGAGGTCCGTGCACAGATCCGTGAGGTCCGCGACTGGCGGCGTGAGCACCAACCGCTGCGGGAGCCCAACTGCGGTTCGGTGTTCGCCAACCCGCCGGGCGACTCGGCGGGCCGACTCGTCGAAGCTGCGGGCGCCAAGGGGCTGCGCATCGGTGGCGCCCAGGTGTCGACCAAGCACGCCAACTTCATCGTCACGCGGCCAGGAGCGCGAGCCGCGGACGTGGCGGCGCTCATCGCCGCCGTGCAGGACCGCGTCGAGGCCGCCTCCGGTGTGCGTCTGCGCGCCGAGGTGGTCGTGGCCGGGGTCGGTGGGGGCGGGGCGTGAGCGGTGCGACGCCACCGTCGCACGGTGGGGCGGGACGCATCGACGACCGCATCGCCGAGCGGCGCCGCGAGGTGCGCCGTGAACGGCAGCACGCGCGGCGACGGCGCACCCTGATCGTCGTGGTCGTGCTGCTCGTCCTCGCGGCACTGTGGGCGGTGGAGCGCAGCCCGCTGGTCGGGCTCGAGTCGATCGAGGTCCTCGGCACCGACCGGCTCAGCGAGGAGGCGGTGCTCGAGGCGGCCGACCTCGAGCTCGGGACCTCGACGCTGCGTCTGCGCCTCGGCGCGGTCGAGGAACGCATCCGCGCGTTACCGCTGGTCCGGAGCGTCGACGCGCAGCGGATCGATCCGCTGCGGGTGCGCATCGCGGTGACCGAACGTGAGCCGGTCCTCGTCGTGCGCGGCGACGACGGTCAGGTCCTCGTGGACCGCACCGGCGTGGTCATGGCCACCGGTGGGCTCGACGGGTTGCCGACGGTCACCGTCGCCGGTGCGCCGCCGGCGCCGGGGGAGCGCGGCCCCGCCGACGGTGGTCTGGCCGCAGCCGTCACCGCGTGGCGCGAGCTGTCCGGTCCGCTGCGCACCGAGGTGGTGCACTACGACGCACGGGACGCCACCGACCTCGACCTCGAGCTTCGGTCGGGGGTGAGGGTCCGGTTCGGGCGCGCCGA
>CAYSTY010000493.1:0-2031 GCA_964433685.1 uncultured Actinomycetota bacterium
CATCCCGACAGTGTTTCAGCAGGTCAGAGGCCCGCTCCGCTTCGGCGGGGCGGGCTTCTGATCTTGTGGGAGCCTAAGTGGGAGCCTAAGTACGCCCTGGACGAACATGGACCTCTCGCGACGCCGCTGGCGGCGTCGATGACGAGCCGTACGTCGTGTCGTCGGGACCGCCAAGGCCACAAGCACTCCAACAGCGCGCGCGGTTGAGCGTCACCGCGCAGCCGGATGGTTTGGTCCGGAGGTCGGCCTCGAGGCGACGAAGTCGTCGATCGCCCCGACCGGGATCTTGCAGAGGCGACCGATGTGGATGGTTCGGATCTCGCCGGCGGCGATGAACTCGTAGAGCTTGCTGCGACTGATGCCGAGGACCGCCGCCGCCTCGGGGACGCTGAACACGCGGCGCTCGTCCTCCTGCAGCGTGATGTTGATGATCGGTGGATCGCTGACCCGGCTTCTCCGTGGCGGCGCGGCGGTCGTAGAGACGAGACGGATGGGCGTTGTCCTGGGCATGGTGATCGCCTCCTTCTAGGCAACGTCCACGCTCGTCCGGGGCGATAGCCGCGACGATGACGGGGCGGCGTTGGCTGCCGCGTCATCGATGACGCGCCGATGACGGCGGGCGACATCAGGGCGATGACGCACGCGTCCTGCACTCCACAACTTCCCGTCATCGACCTCGTCACCAGGGAAGTTGTCCCCGTCATCGTCTCGGCTATCGGTGCTGGGCAGCGTGCCTCGTGTTGCGACAACACGAGGAGGCCGTCATGTCGACCCCATATGTCTCACCAGCTCGTCCCGCCGTGCCGGTCATCGAGCGCACGTGCGAGGGCCTGCTACGAGCGCTGGCCGCAATCGACGCCGAGGGGTGGGAGGGAGCCACCGCCACGGCGCTGCTGACCTACGTCAGGACCGCGATGGTCCGGCCGCTAGCTGTTGACGTCGGGCTCCGCGGAGCTGCCGCATCTCAGGCCGAGGCCAGCGCGTGGGAGGCGGTGTGGATGCAGATGTGCGAGCCGAGCCTGCGCGAGGCGCGGTCGCCATGGGGCGTGCTGTGGCAGACGGCGCGTCGGGCGCTGCTCGCCGAGATCCTCGCCGCCCGGTGGGCAACGAGCCCGAGCCGCGCGTGGCGGCCGCCGCGCCATCAACGCTCATCCGGCGCGGCCGAGCCTGGCAGAACCTTCACCGGCACCTGTCCTCCCTCGCCGCCCCGACACCGCCCACCACAGCGGTCCGCGACGACCTCGTCGCACTCAGCCGCCTCCTGCCCGAGCTGGCCCCGCTCGACGCCACCTCCGGCCGCGCCCACCTGCCGGACACCGCGACCCGCAGAGTCGGCGCCGCACTCAACAGCGCGGTCGCCACGATGGCCCAAGTCGGCGAGGACAACGCGGCCACGTTCGCCACGCTGAACCACTCCCGCGCTCTGTACTGCCTGCCGGCCCGACTGGATCGCGAACTCCTCAGCACCCACCCCGACCTCGCCGACGCACGGCTGCACGGCCATCTCGCACCCGTCCCTCAAGAGCTCCGCGACGCCGTCACCGCCGGCTACGACGACGTCCGCAATCACCCAGTCCACCCGCTCACCCGCACCCACGCGGTGACGCTGACACCGACCGGGATCGAGGAGGTCTTCGATGCCATCCAACGCATCTGACCGAGCGACGCTCCAGCGGTTGACCCTTGTCAGGGATGAACCGCCCGGCACACGGCGCCGACGCGACCCGATCGCACCGACTCCACCGGTTCAGCATGTGACGGCGGCCAGCGACCTCCGGATGACGGCGCACCTTGCGCCAGCGCTCCGTGAAGCGGCGGCTCACGCGGGACGCGTGGACCCCGATCTGCTCACCGCCGCCGCACACGCCCTCGACCGCCGCGACGAGCTCCTGATCCGGCTCCTCAACGACCTCGCTCGCACCACCGGCGAGCCAGAAGGAACGGTCCGGGTTCGGTATGGAGCACCGCCTGCACCCGCCCCGCACGGGCGGCCCGAGGTACCGCAACTTGGTGCCTAACACGGGGACTTAC
>CAYSTY010000494.1:0-2023 GCA_964433685.1 uncultured Actinomycetota bacterium
GCCAGCCTCGTGGACGCCGAGCTCACCCTGGCGATCACACCCGTCGGGGGCAGCGGCCGGTTCGAGGATGCCTGGCTGTGGGCGACGCTGGCGAGCTCGGGCGACCGGCTCCGCGGCGTCCTCGCGGCGGGGATCGACGTCGCCGCCACCCACCCGCACCTCGCGCAGGCGGTCCGGGCCTTCGGCGAGCACGGGTTCTCGGTCACCGACGCGGCGCGGCACCTCGAGGTCCACGCCAACACCGTGGGCTACCGCCTGGACCGCTGGGCGGAGCTGACCGGCTGGGACCCACGCACCTTCCCGGGCCTGGTGCGCTCCCTGGCGGCGCTCCGGGCGGGCTGACGGTGGCCGGGCTCAGGCGGCCCGACCGACGACCGTGCGGTGCAACGTCCCCGACCCGGCGACGGTGACCTCCCGTGCCGCGGCGCTGAGGAACGCCCCGCCCGCGGGGGGCAGCACCACCTCGGTGCCGTCGGCGGCGATCGTGGCGCCGCCGCCGACCACGACCAGCACCTCGGGTCCGCCGGCGCCGCGGTCCAGGTCGACGGGGACGTCGGACAGCTCACGCGTGCTGACCGCGAAGTGCGGCGTCGGGGTCGGGAGCCGGCGCCACCCGTCCCGGTCCTGCGGCGGGACCAGGGGGGCGGGCAGGACCGTCGCGTCGACGACCCGCACGAGCTCCTCGACGTCCACGTGCTTGGCGGTCAACCCGCCACGGACGACGTTGTCCGAGGCCGCCATGACCTCGAGCCCGGCACCGGCGAGGTAGGCGTGCATGCTTCCCGCCGGTAGGTGGATCGCCTGACCGGGGGCGAGGTCGACCAGGCGCAGCAACATCGCGACGAGCACACCGCCGTCACGCGGGTAGCGCTCCGCGATCACCGCGAGCCACCTGGCGTTCAGCCCGTGCTCCCCACGGGCGCCGGCCACCCGGTCGAGCGCCGGCCTCAGCGCGTCGAGCTCGGTGGACAGATCGGGGCGCGACCGCAGCGCCCGGGCGACGACGTCGGCCAGACCCGCCTCGCCCCGCTCGGTCAGCGCCCGCCGCAGCCAGGCCAGCTCGGGGACGTCGAGCACGTCGAGCAGCGCGGTGGTGGCTGACAGCTCCCGGAACCCGCAGAGCGCGGTGAAGGAGGTCAGCGCGAGCAGCAGCTCGGGTTTGGGCCAGTCGTCGCGGTAGATCCGCGTCGGGGCCTCGCGCGCCACCCCCGCCGCCTCCTCGGCGGCGTAGCCCGCCGCCGCCCGCGTCGCCGACGGGTGGACCTGCAGCGACAGCGGGGCGTCGGCGGCCAGCAGCTTGACCAGGAACGGCAGCCGGGCACCGAACCGTGCGACCACCTCGGGGCCGAGGTGGCGATCGGGATCCGCGGTGATCAGGCTGAGCAGGTCGTCACCCGCCGTGGTGCCGGCCGGCGCCACCGGGTGGGCGCCGAACCAGGCCTCCGCCTCCGGGGTCGCGCTGACCTCACCCTCGCCCCGCAGCTGGGCCAGCAGCGTGCGCGACCCCCAGGCGTAGTCGCGGACGGCGGGGACGAGGCGGTGGATGGTCGGGGTCGTCACGGCCGCGGCGGAGGCGGTGGCCAGCCCCCCGGTGGCGGCGCCGCGCTGGCACCGGGCGGAGGCGACCCGCCCCCGGTCGGCGGTGGTGGGGGCGGCTGCCCGGCGGCGGGTCCGCGCGCCGCCGTCGGCCGCGGCGGCAACGGTGCGTCGGTGCGCACCGTGCCGGCGTTGAGCTCGGCGAGCCGCTCGATGCGCTGCGTGATCGTGGGGTGGGTCGCGAACCGACGAGCGAGCTTGGCGGCGCGGTCATCGCCCTCGGTCTCGTTCGGTTCCTCGAACCACAGGTGCGCGGTCGCGACCTCGAACTGGCGGATCTCGGTCGTGTCGGCCTCGAGCCGCCGGAGCGCGTTGACCATCGACTGCGGGTCGCGCAGCAGGTCGGCCGCGGTCGCGTCGGCGAGGTACTCGCGCTGGCGTGACACCGCGAACCGGATGAGCTGGGCCGCGATCGGCGCCAGGATCA
>CAYSTY010000495.1:0-2015 GCA_964433685.1 uncultured Actinomycetota bacterium
CTTGCGGCCACTGGGACCTAAACCCAGCGCGTCTGCCAGTTCCGCCACGCTCGCGAGGCCGGGCAGGCTACGCCGTCCGCGCCCTGCTGCGGTCGCCGGCCGGTGAGAGGTTCAGCGGGCGGTCACGCCGACCGGCGTCGCCACGACTGGATCGGGCGCGATCAGGCTCTGCTCCGCCTCGAGCGGCGGCTGGCAGGTCGTGACCGGGTCGGAGGGGTCGAAGCTGGTCCCCTCGCAGGCGGCGTCGACCCGCTGCCACAGCCCGATCACGAGCATCAGCGCGACGAACGCGACACCGATCACGGTGTAGGCGACGCGGTTGGCGGCGGCGGGACGCAACGGGACTCCATCGGCTGCAGGGACGGGGCTCGTCCCGGGCTGGTGTCGACAGGTTCGGGTCTGCGGCGGTGACGGGTGGCCGTCGACCGCGGTCGGGAGGACAGGGCCCCCCTACCGAGTAGGTCCCGGACCCTGGCCGCACGGTGGACGCATGGGCCGTACCCCCCCGGGTCCGGTCCGAACCCGTTCCGGACCATCCGCTCCGGTAGCCGTCACCGTGCGGTGGAACGCACCGCGGGACCCGTCACAGCGCGCGATGTGTCGGAACGCGATGAGTTCCGTGCGACCCTGACGTCTCCCCCCCGGGACCGACGAGACACCGGACCGACCCTGTCCGCGGAGCTCCGTAGCGTCCCCGACGTACCCACCGCGGTGCGGCGCCCGATCCGACGGTCGCCGCCGTGCCGCACAGCCGACGTTCCGCCTGCGCGGGACGAGATGTGAGGACGAGCACGTGACCGACGTCATCCGAGCCGAAGGGCTCGTCAAGCGCTACGGCGAGGTGACCGCCCTCGCCGGTCTCGACCTGGCCGTCCCCGAGGGGACCGTCCTCGGTCTCCTCGGTCCGAACGGTGCCGGCAAGACCACCGCCGTCCGGATCCTGACCACCCTGCTCAAGCCCGATGCCGGCACCGCGACGGTCGCCGGCGTGGACGTGGTCGCCGACCCCGACGGTGTCCGTGAGCGTCTCGGGCTGTCCGGGCAGTACGCCGCCGTCGACGAACACCTGACCGGCTTCGAGAACCTCGACATGGTCGGTCGCCTGTACCGGCTCGGTCGACACCGCTCGCGGGCGCGGGCCCGTGAGCTGCTCGAACGTTTCGACCTCACCGATGCGGGCGACCGACCGGTCAAGACCTACTCCGGCGGGATGCGCCGGCGTCTGGACCTCGCCGGGGCGCTGGTCGCCGAACCGCGCGTGCTCGTCCTCGACGAGCCCACCACGGGTCTCGACCCCCGCTCGCGTACCCAGATGTGGCACGTGATCCGCGAGCTGGTGAGCTCCGGCACGACTCTGCTGCTCACCACCCAGTACCTCGAGGAAGCCGACCTGCTCGCCGACGACATCGTCGTGATCGACCACGGTCGCGCCATCGCGCACGGCACGGCCGACCAGCTCAAGCTCGACGTCGGTGGTGAACGCATCGAGGTCGTGGTCGCGGACGTGTCCCAGGTCGCCGAGGCAGCCGACGCCCTGGCCGGCGTCGCCGAGGGCGAGGTCCAGGTCGACGCGCAGAACCGCACCCTGACCGTGCAGGTCCACAGCGGCGCGGAATCGCTGATGGCGGCGCTGCGGCGGCTCGACTCGACCGACGTGAAGGTGCTCGACGTGGGGCTGCGTCGTCCGACCCTCGACGACGTGTTCCTCGCGCTCACCGGCCGCGTCGCCGAGGAGGGTGACGACGACCCCGGGTCCGACGACGACCCGTCCGCGCCCGCTGCCTCGGTGCCGGTCGCAGCGACCCCCGAGGAGGTGGCTCGATGACCAGCTTCGCTCACGCGCTGGCCGACGGCTCCGTCGTCGCCAAGCGCAACGTGATCAAGATCAAGCGCGTCCCCGAGGTCCTGGTCTTCATCCTGATCTCGCCGATCATGTTCGTGCTGCTGTTCGCGTACGTCTTCGGTGGCGCCATCGACCCCGGCGCCGGCGTCGGCTACCGCGAGTTCCTCATCGG
>CAYSTY010000496.1:0-2008 GCA_964433685.1 uncultured Actinomycetota bacterium
AGGGGGAGCTGGCCCCGGTCCGCGCGGTGCTGGTGGCCCTCGACACGATCATGGCTCGGTTCGACGCCGTCGACGTGTCGCTGGCGCGTGGTCTGCTCGCGGGTGCGTCGGCGAGCCAGCTCGCCGAGGACCGGGGTATCACCCGGCAATCGGTGGCCGAGCGGCTCCACGACCACGGGGTGTACGGCTGGGTCCGTACCCTCGAGACCCTCACGGGCGGGACCTCGTGACGCTCGCGCTCGCGTCGCTCGTGGCCGGGATACTCGCGCCGGTCGTCGCCCGTCGGTGGGGTCGGCGCGCCGGTCTCCGGCTCGCCGCGGTGGTGGTCGTGGCCGGACTCGTCCACGACGCGGTGCCGCAGCTGGACCTGTCCGCGGTGGTCGCACCGTTCGGGCGCGTGGACGTGCTCGGGCTCGGCGGCGCTGGGGCGACGGCCCACCTGCGGGTCCTGGCGGCGTTGGTCTGGTGCGGACCCGCCGCCGACCTGCTCGTGCGACGGATCCTCGACGCCACCGGGCTGCCGGCCCCCGAAGCCGCCGCCGCGGCGGGCCTCGGTGCCGGACGGTGGATCGGCCGCCTCGAGCGGTGGCTCGTCGTGGTCTGCGTGGCGGCCGGCCTGCCCGCGCTCGCGGTCCTCCCGATCGGGGGCAAGGCGCTGTTCCGCTACGCCGAGGTCGTGGCCGACGCGCGGGTCGACCGCCCGCGACTGACCCGCCCGGACGCTGGGCCGGGGGAGCGTCCCTCCCGCGAGGCGCTCGTCGACTACGTCATCGTCGGTTCGTTGGCATCGTGGGCCCAGGCCATCGTCCTCGGCGTGGTGGTGGCGACGTGATCGATCACGACCACGTGACGGCGATCGGTGACCTCGAGGCCGTCGCCGCGCGCAGCTTCCCCGCCATCGAGCAGCAACGTCGGTCGGGTTGGCTGCTGCGTGCCTCGGGTGGGTGGACCGGCCGCGGCAACTCGGCGCTGCCGCTCGAGGTCGACCCCGACGACCCGCTGGTCGCCCTGGCCGACGTCGAGCGGTGGTACGACGACCGCGAACTGCCCCCGATGGTGGCGCTGCCCGAGCCGACGTTCGACGCCGCCGCACGTGCGCTCGAACGGCGCGGGTGGCGCGGCCTGCACGGTGCGGTGGTGATGACCGCCCGTTGCCAGCGGCTGCTCGACGAGCTGCCGGCCCGACCGGACCTGCCCCGCCCGGACGTCGCCGACGCGCCCACCGACGCGTGGTTCGCGGCCTACGGCGGTCCCGACCGCGACGTCCCGCCGCAGGCCAGGGTGATGTTCGAGGTCCCCGGCGCCCGCTTCCTCGGGCTGGAGCTCGGCGGACGGCTCGTGGCGATCGTGCGGGCCGTCGTCGAGCAACCCTGGGTCGGCGTCACGGCCATGGAGGTCGCTACCGACCACCGGCGGCGGGGGCTGGCGCGCCACCTCCTACGGTGCGTGGTGACCGATGCGGTCGCGCGCGGCGCCGACCGGATCTGGCTCCAGGTCGACCCCGCCAACGAGCCGGCCGGTGCGCTGTACACCGGCGCCGGCTTCCGTCCGCACCACGCCTACCGCTACTACCGGCGCGGCCCCGAGCCCCGCGAGGAGCACCGATGACGAACTCCCACGACGCCCCCACCACCGCGTCGACGGACGCGGGCCGGCTCTGGGGCGGACGCTTCTCCGCGGGTCCGGACCAGGCGGCCTGGGAGCTCGGGGTCTCGACCAGCTTCGACCGTCAGCTGTGGCGGCAGGACCTCGCAGGTTCGCGCGCCCACGCCGGCGAGCTGCGGCGCATCGGCGTGCTCGACGACGACGAGCACGCGACGCTGGTCGCCGCCCTCGAGCGCTGTGGCGAGCTGTTCGCGACCGACGACTTCCCGTTCCTGCCCACCGACGAGGACGTGCACGGCGCGATCGAACGGTGGCTGGTCGAGGAGTTCGGCGCGCTCGGCGGCAAGCTCCGCGCGGGCCGGTCCCGCAACGACCAGATCGCCAGCGACCTGCGGCTGTGGTG
>CAYSTY010000497.1:0-2007 GCA_964433685.1 uncultured Actinomycetota bacterium
CCCCGGGCAGACCGTGGAGGAAGCGCCGGAGCGCCGACTCGGAGCCGGCGACCTCGTGGAGGTCGGGCACGTCGCCGGGCAGGACCAGGGACGAGGCGGACATCGGCGGACCTCTGGTGGTTGCAGAACGCGGCAGACGGCCGCGAGGGACCTCCGAGGCTAGCGATGGAGGTCCCCCACCGCCCCGGCCGCAGCGGCCGTCGGTCAGCGGCGGGGGCGGGCGGCGAGCGCGAGCTGGCGGGAGAGGACCACGAGGTCCCCGTCGGCGTCCCACACCTCGCCGTCCTCCTCGAGGTAGCCGGCGGTCACCGCCTCGGTCGTGAACCAGCCGGCGAGGTACCCCGCTGCGGGGCGCTTGCGGACCTGCACGGTGAGCTCGATCGTCGGCACCCACCCGACCTCGCCGAGTCCGCTGTCGAAGACCGCGGGCGGGTAGCAGTCGGCGACCACCAGCAGCCCGAGCGTGTCCATCGCGGTGCCTTCGCGCCACCGCAGGTACCCGCCGATCTCACCCCGTCCGGACGGCGCGCCGCCGGTCCACCCGAGCACCCCGGCGGGTATCCGGTGGTCGAACCGTGACACGATGGGTGGCGGTGCGAACCCGCCGTCGGCGGCGCGGCGTTCGTTCTCGGCCGTGAAGTCGACGCAGGCCTCGACAGGCGGCAGCTGCGGCGGACGCCGGTCCACGCGCGTCGGCCCGTCGGCGGCGGACAGGTCCCCGAACGCGCCGAGCAGCCGGACCTTGGCGTCGCCCTCCTGACGCAACGTCGCCGCGACGGTCGCGTGCCGACGGCCGGTGCGCAGCACCTCGACGTCGATCGTGACCTCGCCGGGGGACGGGGGTGCGAGGAAGTGGGCGGTCAGGGTCACCGGGTCGGGGTGGGCGGGCACCGGGTCGCGCATCGCGCGGGCGGCCATCGCCATCAGGTAGCCGCCGTTGGGCGCGGCACCGTCGATCACCGCCCACCCGGGGTCGACGCGGCCGGAGTAGCGACCGTCGGCGACACGCTCGACCGCCGTGTCCCGCGTGAATCGATCCTCGCTCACCTGCGTGCGCTCCTCGGTCCGGACGCGTGCACGCTAGTTCGGCCCCCCGACATCACCGGCTCCCGACCGCGTCAGGTGGTGGCGCACGTCGGCCCGAGCGGCGAGGCTGCGCACCGTGGATGCCCGGTGGATCGTCGCGATCGTGGTCGCGAGCGTGCTCGTCGCCGCCCTGATCGGGTGGGTGGCGTGGCGTGTCACGCGCCGAGGCGCCCGCGCCGCCAAGCGGGTCGTCGACCGCCGCGTGGACGCCGGCGGGCTCTCGCTCGGTGGGACCTTGCCGCCGCTGGTGCTCGAACCCCTGCAGGCCATCACCTCGTGGGCCGACACCATCCGGCCGCAGCTGCTGCCGGCGCTCGCGGCGGACGGGACCATCACGCTGGTGTTCTCCGACATCGAGGGGTCGACCGACCTGAACCTCGAGCTCGGGGACGAGCGGTTCTCGCGTCTCCTCGCCGCGCACGAACGGCTCGCGAAGCGGTCGGCCCGCGAGCACGGGGGGCGCCTGGTCAAGTCGCAGGGGGACGGGCTGATGCTCGCCTTCAAACGGGCCGGCGACGCGGTGGCGTTCGCGGTGGCGTTCCAACGCGGCGTCGCCGCCCACGACGGGGACGTGGAGCTCCGGGTCCGGATGGGGGTCCACACCGGGGAGGCGACCACCCGGCAGGGCGACTTCTTCGGGGCGAACGTCGCGCTCGCGGCGCGCGTGTGCGGCGTCGCCGACGGCGGGACGATCCTGATCACCGAGCAGGTGCTCGAGCGCCTCGACGACCCGGCGCCGCACCCGGTGGGCCGCGGCCGCAGACAGCGCCTGCGTGGCATCCCCGGACGCCACCGGCTCCTGCCCGTGGACTGGCGGCAGTAGCCTCGACGGTCCGCGTCGCAGCCAGTGGCGCGCCGTGCCCGTCGCAGCCAGCGGCGTGCAGCCACCGAGGAGCTCCCACCCGATGTCCGAGTCCACCG
>CAYSTY010000498.1:0-2002 GCA_964433685.1 uncultured Actinomycetota bacterium
GCCTGCCACTGGTGCCACGTGATGGCCCACGAGTCCTTCGAGGACGACGAGGTGGCCGCGCAGCTGAACGCGGCGTTCGTCAACGTCAAGGTCGACCGCGAGGAACGGCCGGACGTCGACGCGGTCCACATGGCGGCCACGCAGGCCATGACCGGGCACGGCGGTTGGCCGATGAGCGTCTGGCTCACCCCCGACGGGCAGCCGTTCCACGCCGGCACCTACTTCCCGCGCGAACCGCGGCACGGCATGCCGTCGTTCCCGCAGGTGATCGACGCGGTCTCCGAGGCGTGGACCACCCAGCGCGAACAGGTGGTCACCTCCGCCGCGACCATCACCGAACGCCTCGCCAGCCACCGCGAGCTCGAACCCTCCGACGTGATCGACCTCGCCACGACCGACGTCGCGGCCGACGCGGTGCTCACCCGCGCGTGGGACCGCCGCCTCGGCGGGTTCGGGCGCGCCCCGAAGTTCCCGCAGGCGATGACCATCGGCTGGCTCCTCCACCGCCACGCCCGCACGGGCGAGCCGGCCGCGCTCGACGCCGCGGTGCAGGCCCTGACCGCCATGGCCCGCGGCGGCATCCACGACCAGCTCGCCGGCGGGTTCGCGCGCTACGCCACCGACGCCGCCTGGCTGGTGCCGCACTTCGAGAAGATGCTCTACGACAACGCGCTCCTGCTGCCGGCGTACGCGCAGGCTGCGGCGCTCACCCCGGACGGTGACGCCGCGGCCGAGCTCACCCGGGTGGCGCGCGCCACCGCCACCTACCTGCTGACCGAGCTGCGCACCGACGACGGCGTGTTCGTCGCGGCGACCGACGCGGACTCGGAGGGTGTCGAGGGTCGGTACTTCGTGTGGCCGCACCAGGAGCTGGTGGACGTGCTCACCGCATCCGGCCACGACGCGGAGCTCTGGACGGCGTTCCTCGGCGCGTCCCCCGAGGGCAACTGGGAGGGCACCAACATCCTGCACGAGCCCGTCGACCGCCTGACGTTCGCGGCCGGACGCGGGCTCGACTCGGCAGCCTTCGCCGTCGACTGGGAACGGGTCCGCGCCGACCTGCTCGCGCACCGGGCGACACGCGTGCCGCCCGGTGTCGACGACAAGGTGCTCACCTCCTGGAACGCCCTGGCCGCCACCGGTCTGGTCCGCGCGGGACGGCTGCTCGACGCGCCCGAGTGGATCGCGGCCGCCGCGACCTGTCTCGAACGGCTCCACGAGGTGCAGGTCGACGCCGACGGCGCGCTGCTGCACACCTCGTCGGTCGTCGACGGGCAGCGCGTCCCGGCCATCCCCGCCTTCCTCGAGGATCTCGCCACCCTCGCGCTCGCCGACCTCGAGGTGTTCGCAGCCACCGGCGACCCGCGCTGGTACGAGCGCGCCGTGGCCCTCGCCGACGACGCCCACGCCCGCTTCCACGATCCCGACGAGGGCGGCTGGTTCCAGACACCGGCCGGCAGCGACGAGCTGTACACGCGCCCGAAGGACACCTGGGACAACGCCACCCCCGCCGGCAGCTCGGTGATGACCGAGGTCTGCCTCCTGCTCGCGGGCCTGTCGGGCGACCTCGCCTGGCGGGACCGTGCCGAGGGGGCCATCCGTGCCTTCCTGCCCTCGGCCGGTCGGATGCCAACCGGCTACGGCTGGCTGCTGCGGCTCGTGGAGGACCTCGCCGCCGGTCCCCGCGAGGTCGCGATCGTGGGCCGGCCCGGTCCGGCCCGCGACGCGCTCGTCCGTGAGGCGGTCGGGCGCCCACGTCCCGGCATCGTGGTGGTGACCACGGCGCCGGACGCCGCCCCGCAGGTGCCGCTGCTGACCGATCGTGGCGAGGTGGACGGGGAGCCCGCCGCCTACGTGTGTCGCGACATGGCCTGCGACCGTCCCGTCACGACCGCGGAGGACCTCGCCGTCCTCCTCGACCGCAACTGACCCGGAGGACCGCGACCATGCACGACGACTGGGGTACCCGCGCCGAGCGCTGGGCCGGCATCCGCAGCGAGGT
>CAYSTY010000499.1:0-2001 GCA_964433685.1 uncultured Actinomycetota bacterium
GTGGAGCTGCCGACCTGGTCGGCGTGGACGATCGCCGTCGGGCTCGCGCTGTTCACGGTGGCGCGCAACCTGCCGTGGGCGCCGCTGGCGTGGCTCGGCTCCGGCGCGGGGTGACCGCCGGCCAGGTCCCGCGCGGCGTCACCCGAACAGCTGGCCGATGGCGGAGGTGAACGGGATCGCGATGAACACCGTGCCGGGGACCAGCGCCGCCACGGTCACCGGGACCCAGACCTGCTGACCGCGCCGTTCCGCGACCTCCACGAGGTGGCGGTGCTGGGCTTCGCGCAGCGCACGGGCCTCGGCGCCGAGCAGCCGGCCGAGGTCGCCGGTGTCGCGGTCGAGCTGCAGGACGCTCACCAGGCGTGTCACCGCGTCCACGTCCGCGAGGTCGGCCCACTCGGTGAGCGCGCGGTCCGCGGAGGCCCCCTGCCGGATCCGCGCGGTGACCCGGGCGAGGTCGCGGGCCACCGCACCGCGACCGCGGTTGGCGACGAGGTCGAGGGCCACCGTCAGCGACGCCCCGGCCCCCATACGCATGGCGAGCTGTTCGGTGACGACCGGCAGCTCCAGCGTGAGCGCTCGTTGCCACGCCGCCCCCGCGGCCAGCAGTTGCTGCTCGACCAACAGCAACGCGAGCGCCGCGGCGACGACGGGGACCGCGACGGTCAACACGAGGGGTACGCCGAGGAGCACCGTCACGAGGAGGGTGCCGGCGAACGCGGCGGCGGCCCACCCGAGCTGGCGGACCCGGAAGCTGGTCGGGTCGACGCCGGCGTGGATGCGTCGCAGCCGCCGACCGAGGTCCTCGGTCACCCCGACGGCGCGCCCCACGACCGCGCCGAGGTCGCGGGCGAGCGGCGCGATGACCTCGGCGATCGTCGCGACCGACCACGCGCCCGATCGGCGCGCCGCCTCGTCGCCACCGGGCAGGAACGGGGCGAGCCGCTCGGTCAGCGGCGGGCGGGCGAACCAGCGCAGCTCCGCGAGCAGCACCGTCAGGCCGGCCCACAGGGCCAGCCCCGACAGCAGCAGCACGGCCGTCACGTCCGCCCCCGCGTGGCGCCGCGCAGCTCGCTGCGTGCGACGAACACCCGGTCCGGCTCGGGCAGACGCAGCAGGCGCCCGGCCCACCACCAGCACAGCGCGATCCCGCCGGTGGCGGCCAGGACGAGCAGCTGCGCCCCGCCGGTCGCGTAGGCGGCACGACCGTCCCCGATCGCCAGACCGACGACCGCCATGCCGAGCGGCACGACCAGGACGAAACCGCGCGCGAACCGGGCACCGGACTGCTTGGCCACCGCGTCGCGGCGCTGCTGGACGTCGACGGTGCGGTCGGTGACGAGGTCGCGCAGGCGCCGGTCGACGTCGCGACCGCCGACCTCGTGGGCGACCAGGAGGGTCTCGCACACCGCGTCCGCCGCCGGGTCGGCCAGCTGCCCCTTGAGGACGTCGAGGGCGCGATCGAGGTCGGTCGACCGCTGCCACTCGCGCGCGAAGGCCGTGAACGCGGGTCGCAGCTCGTCGGGCGCGCGGGCGCCGACCTCGACCACCGCCTGCGGGACCGACCGGCCGATGGTGACGACCTTGAGGCGCAGCTCCTCGAGCAACCGTGGCCACGCGTCGCGCGCCTGTTCGCGTCGGCGGACCTGCCGACGTCGCACCACCGCACCCGGTGTGAACGTCCCGAGCCCCGCCGCCACCAGCGCGACGGGCAACCCCCCGAACAGCGCCCACGCGACGAGCCCCAGCACCGCGCCGAGACCGGCGGACACGACCAGGAACTGCGCCGGCTGGACCCCCTCCAGACCCGCCTGGGCGAGCACGTCACCCGCCGTGCGTCGACGGGCCGCACCACCTCGGCGTACCGACCGTGGGCCGGCGCCGCGCCAGCCGAGCAGCACCGCGGTGCTCCACAGGTACGTCCCGACCCCGGCGAGCACGGCGAGGACGAGGGTGCCGAGCGGTCCGTTCACCAGCGCCCCTCCACCTCGTCGCGGCCGA
>CAYSTY010000500.1:0-2000 GCA_964433685.1 uncultured Actinomycetota bacterium
GGGTGACTGCAGACGGGGTGCAGCGCGGGTGACTGCATCCGGTCGGACGTCGAGGCAGCGCTACGGTGGTCGACGTGGACGTGCCTCCCGCTCCGGTCGACCCGCGCTCGTCGTGGGACGTGCCCGCGTTCGGCCAGATGCCGACCGTCGAGGACCTGTCGCCGATCGCGACCCGGGTGCTGGCGCCGAACCCGTCGCACATGACCCTCGACGGGACCAACACCTACGTGCTCGGCGAGCCGGGACGAGGTGCGGTCGTCCTCGTCGACCCGGGGCCGGACGACGCCGGCCACCTCGCCCGTGTCCGCGAGGCGGTCGCCGCCCGCGACGCCGAGGTCGCCGCCATCGTGGTCACCCACCACCACATCGACCACACCGAGGCAGCGCCAGCGTGGGCGGCCGCGTTCGACGCCCCGCTGCACGCCCCGCTCGCCGCCGACACGGCGCACGGAGGACGCGTCCTCGGCGACGGGGACCGGATCGACGTGCCGGGCCTGGAGCTCGCCGCGGTCGCCACCCCCGGCCACTGCCACGACCACGTGGCGTTCCGCCTCGGTGATGGCTCGCTCCTCACCGGGGACCACGTCCTCGGCCGCGGCACGTCGGTGGTCGCCCACCCCGACGGGGACCTGGTCGCCTACCTCGCCTCGTTGCGTCGCACCCTCGACCTCGGTGCCCACAGCCTCCACCCCGGCCACGGCCCGTCGATGACCGAGGACGTGGACGCGGTGCTGCGCTACTACGCCGATCACCGCGACCACCGGCGGTCCCAGATCCTGGCCGAGCTCGCCGCCGACGGTCCGGCCACCCCCGCCGAGCTCGTCCGCAGGATCTACGCCGAGGTGGATCCGATCCTGTGGCCGGCGGCGGAGGCCTCGACCCGCGCGACGCTGGCGGCGCTGGTGGCCGAGGGCGTCATCACCGTCGAGGCGGAGCGCGCGACGCTGCTCGCCTGAGCGGACGTCGTCGTGTCCGGACCGCTAGCGGCGCGGTCCTCGCGGCCGACCCGTGCTGCATGCCTGCGTCGTGCGGGTGTGGTCGGCGTGGTCGGTCTGCGCCTCTGGCACGTGGAGACACCTCGTGGTCCGTCACCCCCACCTTCGTCGTTCGCTGATCGCCGCGCTCCTCGCGGCCATGGTGCTCCCGGCGGCGCCGGCCCTCGCGCAGCCGTCGCGTCCGGCCGCCGACACCGCCCTGCCGGCCGCCGACACCGCCCTGCCGGTCGATGTCACGGCCCTGCCGGTCGACGACACCGCCCTGCCGGTCGCCGACACCGCCCTGCCGGTCGACGTCACGGCCCTGGCGGTGGTCGACGACGCGGCCACCTCGGGGGCTGCCAGCTGCACCCGGCTGCTGCTCGACGACGGCCCGGCGGTCGGGACCGACGCGGTCGACGAGCTCGGTCGTGACCTGCCCGACGTCGCACGGCGGTACGGGTGGTCCGCGCCCGAGCTACGAGCGGAACTCGAGGGCGACGACAGCCTCACCGTCGATCCCTGCGGGCAGCTGTACTACATCGACGAGCGTCCGCGGCCCGACCGTGACCTCGCGGCCGACACGTCCGGCGACCCGCACGCCCACGGCCACGACCACGGCCACGGCCACGACCGCGACCAGGGCGACGACCGCCACCACGGCCACGACCAGGGCCACGACCGTGACAGCCGCGGCGTCGTGCCCGAGGGGACCGACACCACCGCGGCCGCGGTCGCCGGGACGCCGCTGCCCACGTCGCTGGAGCAGACCTTCGAGCTCCAGAGCCGTCCGGGGTCGCTGCGCACGATCTACCTCGACTTCCTCGGCTCGACGTTGACCGGCACGACGTGGAACGGTCGCGTGGTGGAGTCCGGGTTGCCTCCGGTACCGAGCAGCTTCGAGCTCACCCCGTACGACTTCGATGGGCAGCCGGGCTTCTCGGATGCCGAGCTGGCCAACATCCAGCGGGTCTGGCAGCACGTCGCCGAGGACTTCGCGCCGTTCGACGTGAACGTGACCACCGC
>CAYSTY010000501.1:0-1994 GCA_964433685.1 uncultured Actinomycetota bacterium
CCGTGCGCTCGTGACGGGTGCCTCCACCGGCATCGGTGCCGCGATCGCCGAGGAGCTCGCCACGCTCGGCACCGACCTGGTGGTCGTGGCCCGCTCCAAGGACCGGCTCGACGAGCTGGCGGACCGGTTGCGCACGGACCACGGCGTCGGCGTCGAGGTCCTGTCAGCGGACCTGCTCGACCCCGATGAGCGGGCGCTCGTCGAGGACCGGCTGCGCAGCGACGACGCGCCCGTCGACCTGCTGGTCAACAACGCCGGGGTCGGCCAGTCGGGGCCGTTCCTGGACAGCGACGCCGACCGTGCCGAGCAGCAGATCGCCCTCAACGCGGTCGTGCTCACCCGGCTCACCTCCGTGGTGCTGCCTCGCCTGGTCGCGGCCGGCGCCGGCGGTGTGCTCAACATCTCCTCGGTCGGGGGCTTCCAACCGGTCCCCCACCTGGCGGTCTACGCGGCCACCAAGGCGTACGTCACCTCGTTCACCGAGGCGTTGCACGAGGAGCTGCGCGGCACCGGGGTCCACGTCACCGCGTCGTGCCCGGGCTTCACCCGGACCGACTTCGTCGCGGCGGCCGACGGGGAGTCGGAGGCGGCGAACATCCCGGGCTTCCTGTGGCAGGAGGCCGGGCCGGTGGCCCGATCGGCGGTCGACGCCGTCCGGCGGGGTCGCGTCCTGGCCGTCAGCGGGGCCATAAACCAGGCGGTGAGCTTCCTGTCCACGCTCACCCCCTCCACCGTCAGCCGGCGCCTCATCGGCGAGGTCATCGCCCGCCTGCCCTGAGGGACGACACGGCGACGCGTCCCGCACGGGGGTCGGGACCGTTCGGCTCCGCGGGAGCCACCGGCTGGCCGTCCCTGTCCCCCGGTCGCACGGTGACCGGGACCGTTCCGTCCGGTCGCCCACTACGTTCCGGTGCGGGACAACAACGCCGCTGGCGACGCCGTGCGGTGACGACCGCAGACGGAGGGAACACCCGTGACATCGGACGCGATCGAGGGCCTGCTCGACGAGGCGCGGACCTTCCCGCCCCCGGACGAGTTCAAGGCGGACGCCCGCACGACGGGTGCGGAGATCTACGACCAGGCGAACGAGGACCGGGAGGGGTTCTGGGCCGAACAGGCGGCGGAGCTCGAGTGGTTCGAGGACTGGGACACGATCCTCGACTGGCAGCCGCCCTACGCCAAGTGGTTCGTGGGCGGCAAGCTGAACGTCAGCCACAACTGCGTCGATCGGCACGTGGCCGCGGGCCACGGCGACCAGGTCGCCTACCACTGGGAAGGTGAGCCGGGCGACACCCGCACCATCACCTACGCCCAGCTGCTCGAGGACGTGCAGAAGGCGGCCAACGCCCTCAAGGAGCTCGGTGTCGAACGGGGTGACCGCGTCGCGATCTACCTCCCGATGATCCCCGAGCTGCCGGTCACGATGCTCGCCTGCGCGCGGATCGGCGCCATCCACTCGGTGGTCTTCGCCGGGTTCTCCGCCCAGGCGCTGCGCGACCGCATCAACGACTCGGACTGCAAGGTGCTCGTGACCGCGGACGGGTCGTGGCGCCGCGGCAGCGTCTTCCCGCTCAAGGAGCACGTGGACGAGGCGCTCGCGGACACCCCGTCGATCACCGCCGCGCTCGTGGTCAAGCGCACCGAGAACGAGGTCTCGATGGCCGAGGGGCGGGACGTGTGGTGGCACGACCTGGTCCCGGGCCAGACCGCCGAGTGCACCCCCGAGGAGATGGACAGCGAGGACCTGCTCTACCTGCTCTACACCTCGGGCACGACCGGCAAGCCCAAGGGCATCATGCACTCGACCGGTGGGTACCTCACGCAGGTCGCCTACACCCACCGTGAGGTGTTCGACCTCAGGCCCGACAGCGACGTGTACTGGTGCGCCGCCGACATCGGTTGGGTCACCGGCCACAGCTACATCGTCTACGGCCCGCTGGCCAACCGTGCCACCTCGGTCCTCTACGAGGGCACGCCGAACTTCCCGGCCGAGG
>CAYSTY010000502.1:0-1981 GCA_964433685.1 uncultured Actinomycetota bacterium
AGGGCGTTCATGTGGTGCACGGCGGCGGCAGCCGGATCGGCCGGCACGTCGAGCGTGCGCCACGCGGCGAAGACCGCAGCACAGGACACCCGGGCGCTCGACGCCACCCGGCCGGCCAGCTCCGCCAGCCGCGCCGCGTCGAGGTCGGGCGGTACGTGCTCGGCTGCCCAGTCGGACCCGCAGGCGGCGAAGGCTCGTCCCGCCTCGGCGGCGGACATGACCGTGAGGCCCTTCTCCCACTGCGTGCGGATGTGGGTCGGCTCGAAGAAGGCGAAGGCCGCGGTCACGACGTCGGCGTCGACGTCGCCCAGGACCCCGCCCCGGCCCGTCACGTAGAAGTCGAGCCCCTCGAACCCGAGCTCGGCGCCCTTCTTGTAGGTGCTGCCGGCGAGCATGAAGTGGCTGGTGATCGTGCTGACCGCGGGTGCGCTGGCGCGCGCGGCGTCGAGTGCGTCCATGGTGTCCCCTCCCGGCCGACCCTCGGCCGTTGACGACCTGTCTATCAAGGAGA
This sequence comes from uncultured Actinomycetota bacterium, assembly GCA_964433685.1. Classification (GTDB taxonomy): domain Bacteria; phylum Actinomycetota; class Nitriliruptoria; order Nitriliruptorales; family Nitriliruptoraceae; genus Nitriliruptor. The sequence continues at coordinate 512 of CAYSTY010000502.1, forward strand.
CGGCCACCGCGGCCGGAGCACCTCATCCGGCCCGGCTGCCCACCCTCGTCCGCGCCGCGTCGGCCAGGTCGAGGAGCGCCCGGGCTCGGGCGATCTGGGTCGCGGTGAACGGCCCGCACGCCTGCACCGCCACCGCCACCTGGCGCTGTCCGACGCCCCGCGGCAGCGCGACCAGCCATGCCGGGTCGGCGCAGGGACCGAGGCGCAGCATCCGCTCCCTCCCCACCGCGACCGTGCCGTTGCGACGAGCCTCCTCGACGACCGCGATCGGCGCCAGAGCGGGTTCGGATGCCAGCCACACGTGGTCGCAGGCGAGGAGCGACCGCAGGCCCACTCGGATCGAGGCGGCGTCGGCATCGCGGCGGACCAACGCCGTCGCCAACGTCAAGGCCCTGACGTCGGCGTCGACGAGGTCGTGCGGACCGATCCGCTGCCCGCGCACCGACGCCGCGCCGGCGGAGAGGAGAGCGCGCTCGACCATGGTCGGCGCCACCCAGAAGGGCAGCTCGACGACGAGGTCGTCGGCGACCAGCGCCCGCTCCAGTGCGGATGCTGCCGTGGACCGTCCCTCTTCCTTGTGGCGGGGGTCGAGCCGGTGGACGTCGAGGTCGAGCACGTCGACACCGAGGTCGGCGACGGCGCGGGTCACGTCGGCCAGTCCCCCCGGGTGGTCGGGGAGGGTGAGTCGAAACCGCCAGTAGGTGCTCGTCACGTGGGCCTCCAGGAGTCCAGGTCCCGCATGAGCCCACACTCGCACCACGACGTTGCCGGCCTGTTCCCGACGGCGAGCCTGGCGATGAACGTCAGCTGACGGTCACGTGACCTCGTCGCGCATCAGCTGGCGGGAGCACCGTGGCGACCGGCTCCCGCCGCGAAGCGAGCGGCGCCGTCGCGCGACTCACCAGAGGAGATGACCTCGAGTCCGAGCCGCGTCTCGTTCGCCATGGCGGCGTCGTGGTCGAGCGACCACTGGTCGATCGCCGAGCGCCGATCGCTCCGCAAGCAGCCCTGGGGCAGCGCGGCCAGCTGGTGAGCCAGGTTGACCGCGGCGGCGGGGGCTCCCCCGGGCTCGACCACCCGGTCGACGAGTCCGATGGCGCGGGCCTCCTCCGCGCCCACCTCCCGACCGGTGAGGATCAGGTCCATCGCCCGGCCGTGACCGATCAGGCGCGGGAGCCGCACCGTGCCCCCGTCGATCAGCGGCACACCCCACCGCCGGCAGTACACCCCGAGCGCAGCGTCGCGGGCGGCGACCCTCAGATCGCACCAGATGGCCAGCTCCAGGCCGCCGGCCACCGCGTACCCCTCGATGGCGGCGATGACGGGCTTGGGCAGGTCCATGCGGGTCGGTCCCATCGGTCCGTCGACCGCCACGTCGGCGACCACCCGGTTCCCGCGCCCCTCAGCGACGCCCGTGAGGTCGGCACCTGCGCAGAACGTGTCACCGGCACCGGTCAGCACGGCGACCGC
>CAYSTY010000503.1:0-1977 GCA_964433685.1 uncultured Actinomycetota bacterium
GAGCCGGTTCATGGCGACCGCGAGCGTCTCGTGTTCCTCGGCCGAGATCGAGGCGTACGACATCGCGCCCGTCGAGAATCGGTTGAAGATCTCGGTGACCGGTTCCACCTCGTCGATCGGGATGGGGGCGCGGTCGCCGTCCTTGAAGCGGAACAGGCCCCGCAGGGTCATGAGCCGCTCGGACTGCTCGTCGACGAGGCTCGTGTACTCCTTGAACACCTCGTAGCGACGCTCGCGGGTCGCGTGCTGGAGCTTGAAGACGGTCCGGGGGTTGAACAGGTGCAGTTCACCCTCGCGGCGCCACTGGTACTCGCCACCGACCTCGAGGTCGCGGTGGGCGACCTCCTCGGGCCGTTCGAGGTGGGCGAAGCGGTGCCGGCGCGCGACCTCCTCGGCGATCTCCTCCAGCCCGATCCCGCCGAGCCTGGTGGCGGTACCGACGAAGTAGCGGTCGACGAGCTCCTGCGACAGGCCGATGGCCTCGAACACCTGCGCCCCGGTGTAGGAGGCGACCGTCGAGATGCCCATCTTCGACATGATCTTGAGCACGCCCTTGGTGCAGGCGTCGAGGTAGTGCTGCACCGCGAGGTCGTGGTCGACACCCGGCAGGATGCCCTCGCGGATGAGGTCGTCGATCGACTCGAACGCGAGGTAGGGGTTGATGGCTGCCGCGCCGTACCCGATCAGCAGCGCCATGTGGTGCACCTCGCGGGCGTCCCCGGCTTCGACGACGAGCCCGACCTTCGTGCGGGTCTTCTCCCGGATGAGGTGGTGGTGCACCGCGGCGGTCAGCAGCAGGGACGGGATCGGGGCCAGCTCGGCGTTCGAGTACCGGTCCGAGAGCACGATGATCCGGGCGCCGCCGGCGATCGCCTCGCTGACCTTCGCGCACACCTCGTCGAGGGCGCGCCGCATGCCGTCGCCGCCCTCGGCCACCGGGTAGAGCCCGTCGATGGCGAACGGGTGGAACCCGGGGTGATCGCCGTCCTCGTCGATGTAGAGGATCCTGGCCAGGTCCTCGTTGGACAGGATCGGCTTGGGGAGGACGATCTGCCGGCACGAGTCCGGACCGGGCACGAGCAGGTTGCCCTCCGGCCCGATGGTGCCGGCCATCGAGGTGACCAGCTCCTCACGGATGGCGTCGAGCGGCGGGTTGGTGACCTGCGCGAACAGTTGGCTGAAGTAGTCGAACAGCAGGCGGGACCGGTCGGACAGCACCGCGATGGGCGTGTCGGTCCCCATCGAACCGATGGGCTCGTACCCGAGGCGCGCCATCGGCGCGAGGATGATCCTCAGCTCCTCGCTGGTGTAGCCGAACGTGCGCTGACGCTGGACGACGGATGCGTGCTGCGGGGTGAGCAGGTCACGCGGCGGGAGGTCGTCGAGGCGGAGCAGACCCTCGGCCAGCCACTCGCCGTACGGCTCCGCGCTGGCGAGCTCGGTCTTGAGCTCCTCGTCGTCGACGATGCGGCCCTGCGCGGTGTCGACCAGGAACATGCGACCGGGCTGGAGCCGGCCCTTGGTGACCACCGTCGCCGGGTCGATGTCGAGGACGCCGACCTCGGAGGCCATCACGACGAGGCCGTCGTCGGTGACCCAGTAGCGCGAGGGACGCAGCCCGTTGCGGTCGAGCACCGCACCGATGACGGTGCCGTCGGTGAAGGCGATCGATGCGGGACCGTCCCACGGCTCCATGACCGCCGAGTGGAAGCCGTAGAAGTCGCGCCGCAGGTCGGACATCGACGCGTGGTTCTCCCACGCCTCGGGGATCATCATCAGCACCGCGTGCGGGAGGCTGCGACCGCCGAGGTGGAGCAGCTCGAGGCACTCGTCGAAGCTGGCGGTGTCGGAGGCGCCCGGGGTCATGATCGGCAGGGCACGTTCGAGCGCGTCGCCGAACAGCGGGCTGGCGATCGCACCCTCGCGGGCCCGCATCCAGTTGCGGTTGCCCATGACGGTGTTGATCTCACCGTTGTG
>CAYSTY010000504.1:0-1975 GCA_964433685.1 uncultured Actinomycetota bacterium
CGTGAACGACTCGGTCCTCGTCCTGACCCTGGCCGCGGCGGTCGTCACCGGCACGCCGATCGCGCTCGCCGCCCTCGGTGCGCTCCTCAACGAACGTGCCGGCGTGCTGAACCTCGGTATCGAGGGGATCATGCTGGTCGGTGCGGTGTCGGCGTTCCTGACCACCCAGGCGGTCGGCAGCCCCGTCGTCGGGCTGCTCGGCGGCGCGGTCGCCGGGGCCGTGCTGGCGTCGCTCCACGGGTTCCTGTCGATCTCGCTCCGGGCCAACCAGGTCGTGTCCGGTCTGGCGCTGGTCATCTTCGGCACCGGCGTGTCGCAGTTCCTCGGCCAACCCGTCGAGGGTTCGACCCTCAGCGACCGCATCACCGGGTTCGCCATCCCCGGCCTGTCCGACATCCCGGGGGTCGGGCGGGTGCTGTTCCAGCAGGACCTCGTGGTCTACCTGACCTGGGTGTTGGTGGTCGCCGCCGCGTTCTACCTCACCCGGACGCGGACCGGTCTGGCGGTGCGGGCCGTCGGCGAGTCGCCCGCCACCGCCGACGCCGCGGGTATCCGCGTCGCTGCGGTCCGCTACGCCCACGTCGCCCTCGGCGGCGCGCTCGCAGGGATCGGCGGCGCCTACATCACCACACGCGGCGCACCGTGGGACCAGGCGGCCACGACGGGCGGGCGCGGGTGGATCGCCATCGCGCTGGTGGTGTTCGCCTCCTGGCGGCCGCTGCGAGCGCTCGCCGGCGCCTACCTGTTCGGCGCGGCACTGCGGGCCAACTTCGCGCTCCAGGCGGCGGGCATCCGCGCCGTCCCGGCCGAGGTGCTGTCGATGCTCCCCTACGTGCTGACGATCGTGGTGCTGATCGTGCTGTCGGCGGCCGACCGACGCGGCCGGCTCGGCGCGCCGGCGGCGCTCGGGGTCCCGTTCGTCCGCGACGAGCGGTGACCGCCGACGGGGTCCATCGCGAGGACGCGGACCTGCGCGGCGCCGACCTGCGTGAGTGGGGACGCGACGGCGCGTTGGATGGCGCGCGGTTCGAACGGTGCGACCTGCGGGGCGCCGACCTCAGCGAGGTCGTGACCCGCGGCGCCCGGTTCGTCACCTGCGACCTGTCCGGCGCGAACCTGAGCGGTTCGACGCACGACGGCTCGGCGTTCACCAACTGCCGGTTCGAGCGCGCCCGGTTGTCGACCGCGACGTTCACCGGCTGCAAGCTGACCGGCAGCGACCTGGCCAGCGCGGTCGTGCTGGGCCTGCGCATCGAGGGCGGCGACTGGTCGTTCGTCAACTTCCGCGGGCTCGTCCTGGCCGGACGCGACCTCGGCGGGGTGCGGCTGGCCTCGGCGGACCTCAGCGACGCGGACCTGACCGGCTCCGACCTCACCGGCGCCGACCTGACCGGCGCGATGGTGCGTGGCACGGTGCTGCGCGACGTCCATCTGACCGAGGCGAAGCTCGATGGGGTGGCGTTGGACGGCGCGCGACTCGACGGCGTGGTGCTCGACCTGGCCGGCGCGGTCCACCTCGCGCGGTGCCTCGGCGCCGACGTCGTCTGACCGCCTTCGCAGAACCTGGCCCCTGACAGCCAGCTTCTGCCGCCCACGCCGACCCCGCACCGCAGAACCTGGCCCCTGACAGCCAGCTTCTGACCCCCGGCGCCGACCCTGCGTGGCAGAAGCTGGCCCCTGACAGCCAGCTTCTGACGGCCGGTCGTCGCGGGACGCGCCTACTTGAGGTGCTGGCCCTTGTCGGCGAAGCGCTTGCGGGCGAACACGTCGGTGCGGGCGGAGGCGACCCGGTCGAGGATCAGGAGGCCGTCGAGGTGGTCGAGCTCGTGCTGGAACGCGCGGGCCTCGAACCCCTCGGCCTCGACCACGCGGATCTCCCCCTCCGGCGTCGTGCCACGCACCACGACCGACAGGGCGCGGCGCACGTCGCAGGTGTAGTCGGGGACCGACATGCAGCCCTCGCGCTTGCGCTCCG
>CAYSTY010000505.1:0-1975 GCA_964433685.1 uncultured Actinomycetota bacterium
CTGCTCGACCGCGACCCCGACCGCGCGGCCGGGTCCATCGAGGCCATCGAGACCTCCTCGCGCGGTGCGATCGCCGAGCTCCAGCGCGTGCTCAAGCTGCTGCGCTCCGACGAGGACCAGCCGGCCGCCACCTTCACCGTCAAGGACCGGCTCGACGGGCTGGCGCACGAGCTGCGGCGCGCGGGCCTCGAGGTGACCTGCCAGGTCACGCACCTGCCGACCCTGCCGACCGAGATCGACCTCGCCGTCGGCCGCGTGGTCCAGGAGGCGCTGACCAACGTGCTGCGGCACGCCGGCCCCGGGACCTCGGCCTGGGTGCGCCTGACCGGCCGTGGCGACCACGTCGAGGTCGAGGTGGTGGACGACGGACGCGGTACCCCGCTCGTGGACCGTCACGGTGGGGGCAGCGGCCTGGCGGGGATGCGCGACCGCGTGCGGCTGCACGGCGGCCGGTTCGAGGCCGGCCGGGCGCACCGCGGCGGGTTCCGTGTCGCAGCCTCGATCCCGCTCCCCGGCGCCGCGGACGCGTCTGGCACGCCTGGCGCCCCGGGGATCCCGGCGCAGGCGACCGGACCCGTCGACGACGTCGGGACCGCACGGCCGTCGGCGGTGGGGACGTGATCGACGTGGTCCTGGTCGACGACCAGGCCATGCTCCGCACCGGCATCGGGCTCATCCTGGAGACCGAGGACGACATCCGCGTCGTCGGTCAGGCTGCGGACGGCGCCGAGGCGGTCGACGTGGTCCGCCGCCTCACCCCGGACGTGGTCCTGATGGACGTGCAGATGCCCGTGCTCGACGGCATCGCGGCGACCCGGCGGCTGGTCGAGGCGCAGGTGTCCTCGCGTGTGGTGATCCTGACCACCTTCGAGCGCGACGACCTCATCGTCGACGCGCTGCGGGCGGGGGCGTCGGGTTTCGTGCTCAAGAACGCGCCCGCCGAGCAGCTCGTCGACGCGGTCCGGACCGTCGCGGCGGGCGACGCGCTGCTCGGCCCGTCGGTCACGCGCCGACTGGTGGAGCGGTTCGCCTCGTCCGGGGTCGTCAGCCGCCGCGACGACCTGCTCGCGCCGCTGACCGGCCGCGAGCGCGAGGTCCTCACCCACGTCGCCCACGGTCGCACCAACGCCGAGGTCGCGGCCGAGCTCCACCTCGGCGAAGCCACCATCAAGACCCACCTGTCCCGGGTGCTGCACAAGCTGGGCCTGCGCGACCGGGTCCACGCGGTGGTGTTCGCCTACGAGGTGGGCCTGGTCACCCCCGGCAACGGCGTGCTCGATGACCTCACGCACTGACGGCGGCGTACCCTCCCGGCCGCTCCCCTCCCCGGATCGGTGGCCAACCCCGTGAGCGAGACCTCCTTCGGGTTCCTCTTCTTCGGCTCCATCGGTGCCATCGGTGCCGCCATGGCGTTCGGGACGATGGCGGCGCTGTGGCGCTACCACCGCACCGGCGCGTTCCCCGGCCACGAGCCGGGCGAGGTCATCACGCGCGGCAAGCTCGTCCGCCTGTGGCTCCGGATCGTGGTGGGCCTCGTGGTGTTCGCCTACGGCATCTACGTGGTCGACGCGGCCGGCGTCCTCTGACCGGTCCGGTACCGTTCGCGCCGACCGGAACGTTCTGCCGCGATACGTTCCCCCATCGACAGCGATGGTCGACACCGATGGTCGACACCGATGCCGGCCCGTCGCGGGCCGGCGTCCCGAGCCTGGGAGGGCCGTAGCGTGGAGCGCCGCATCTTCACCGAGGAGCACGAACAGTTCCGTCAGATGGTGCGCAGCTTCCTCGCTGCCGAGGTCGTGCCGTTCCACGACCAGTGGGAGCAGGACGGCATCGTCCCCCGCGAGCTGTGGAAGAAGGCCGGCGCCCAGGGCCTGCTGTGCACCGACGTGCCCACCGAGTACGGCGGCGGTGGCGTGGCCGACTTCCGTTACAACGTCATCATCACCGAGGAGCTGTGCAACATCGGCGCCTC
>CAYSTY010000506.1:0-1974 GCA_964433685.1 uncultured Actinomycetota bacterium
GCCGCGTTGGTGGCGTGGCTGTCAGGCACCGAGCTCACGGCGGACGCCGGGTGGCTCGCCCTCCAGCGCACGGTGCCCGTCGACGCGTCGGCGCTGGTGCAGGCGGCGGCGGCCCGAGCCGGCAGCGATCACCCCGACGTCGCCGGCGCGGCGCTCGTGGAGCTGATCGCGCTGCGTCACCCGATCGCGCCACCGACCTGAGGTGCGGACAGCCCGAGGTCGGCTGCGGTGGCGGTCCGGACCTCGGCCTCGACGACCTCGGCGAGCACCTGCTCGGTGCGATCGGCGACGGTCTCGACGTCGGCCGGCACCCCGAGTTCGGCGAGCGAGGTGACCCGCTTGTCGGTGATGCCGCAGGGCACGATGCCGGAGAAGTCGGACAGGTCGGCGGCGACGTTGGTCGCCCACCCGTGGGTGGTGACGGCACCCGCGGTGACGTGCACGCCGACGGCCGTGACCTTGGCATCACCGACCCACACGCCGGAGAACCCGTCGACCCGCTCACCGGTCACCCCGAAGCTGGCGAGGACGCGCAGGTTGATCTCCTCGAGCGCGCGGACGTGGTCGACCACCCGGGGACCGTCGAGCTTCCAGATGGGGTAGCCGACGAGCTGACCCGGCCCGTGGTAGGTGACGTCGCCGCCACGGTCGATGCGGTGCAGCGCGATCCCGCGGCGTTCGCGCTCGGCGGCGTCGAAGACGAGGTTGCCCTCGTCGGCACGTCGACCGAGGGTGTAGACCCGCGGGTGCTCGAGCAGCAGCAGGACGTCACCGATGTCGTCCGCGGCCCGCCGTGCCGCCAGCTCGCGCTGCCAGTCCCACGCGTCGAGGTACGGCACGACACCCGCACGGATCACCGTGACGGGGGAACCCGCGTCGGCTCGCAGGGTGCGGGGATCGCCGGGGACGCGGCTCACGTGGTTCACCTGCCCAGCGGAGCGAGCGGGGTCAGACCCCGAGCTCGCCGCGGAAGTCGTGGGTCTCGAGGGTGTACTTGAGGTCCTGGAGGAACCGGGCCGTGTCCGCCCCGTCGACCATGCGGTGGTCGTAGGAGAGGCACAGGTAGCTCATGTGGCGGATCGCGATGGAGTCCCCGTAGCCGTCCGAGACCACCACGGGACGCTTCTCGATCGCGCACGCCGCGAGGATGGCGACCTGCGGTGGGGTGAAGATCGGGGTGTCGAACAGCGTGCCGCGGGAGCCGGTGTTGGTGATGGTGAAGGTCGCACCCGAGATGTCGTCCGGCTGGAGCTTCTTCGACCTCGCCTTGCCGGCGATGTCGACGATGTTGCGGGCCAGACCGGGGACCGTCAGGTCCTGCGCGTCCTTGATGTTCGGCACGAGCAGCCCGTGTTCGGTGTCGACGGCCATCCCGAGGTTGATGTAGCGGTGGAAGGTCGCCGTGCCCGACTCCATGTCGATGGAGCTGTTCAGCGCCGGGTGGCGGGGCAGGACCATGCACACCGCCCGGCAGATCAGGGGGAGCGGGGACAAGCTGGCTCCCTCGCGCGCCTTGAACTCGTCCTTGACCGCGGCACGCAGGTTCATGATCGCCGTGAGGTCGACCTCGACCGCGGCGGTGAGCTGCGCCGTGGTCTGCATGGCGTTCATCATCGCCTTGGCGGTGGCCTTGCGCACCCGCGTCAGGTCCTGGGTGACCTTGCGCTCGCTGCCGAAGTCGATCTGCAACGGCGAGGCCTCCGGTCGCGCGCGATCGGCGGGGGCGGGTGCCGCCGCGGGTGGTGGTGGGGGCGACGCCGGCGCGGACGCCGCCTCGGCCGGCGCGGCCGCAGGGGCGCTCGTCCGGTCACCGTCACCGGATGCTCGCCCGCCACCCTCGCCGCCGGCGGCGATGGCGCGGTCGGCGTCCTCACGGGTGATGCGACCACCCGGGCCGGAGCCACGGACGTCGTCGGCGCTCAGGCCGGCCTCGCGCAGCAGCTTGCGGACGAGGGGCGAGGTCAGGGCCGCCTC
>CAYSTY010000507.1:0-1969 GCA_964433685.1 uncultured Actinomycetota bacterium
TCGCAGCGAGGTCGTCGACGGCGGCCTGCGTCGCGTCCTCGAGCGACACCTGCCCCGTGCCGGCCACACCGTCGGTCGCGTCGCTGCCGTCGGTCCCGTCGCTGCCGTCGGTCGCGTCGCTGGCGTCGGTCGCGTCGTCGTCCGTGCCCGGCGCCGTCGGGCCGTCGACCGCGTCACCGCTGCCGTCGAACGCACCATCGGATCCCGGCTGCCCCGGGTCGTCGGACGCACCGCAGGCGGTGAGCACGGACGCGCTCAGCACGAGGACGGCGAGGTACCGCGTTCGGCGCACGGTCGGCTCCACGGTCGGGGACTGGCGGGTCGGACGCTCGGTGGGACGTCAGCGGACCCGTCCGCGTTCCGTCACCGACGTGCGAGACCGTGGAGGTCGCGGGCGGTCGGCGAGGTCGGGACCTGGCCGGGGTCGGGCTGCGTCCCGAGCAGGCGGTCCGCGGTGGACGCGGTCGTGACGGTGAACCAGTAGTTCTCGTTCTTGTAGTGGTGCAGGCGGTGGTGGCGCCAGATCGCACGGTAGACCGTCGTCCGCGGTCGGTAGTCGGTGTGGACCAGGTAGTGCGTCCACTCGTAGACGAGCCCGACCGCGACCACCACCACGGAGAAGGTCAGACCAACAGCCGTCGGCAGCAGCCACACGAGGCCCGCCAGCACGGCGGCGACGGACAGCATCGCCGGGATCGGGATGAAGATGAGGTCGAGCTGCTGCGGCTCGACGTGGTGCTCGCGGTGCTTGCGCGCCACCAACGGGTCGATGGTCCGACCAGCGACCTCTCGCGGACGCCAGTGGAGGAGCGTGGTGTGGACGACCCACTCGACGAACGGGAACGCCGCGAGGTAACCGAGGACGATCCACAGGTCCGACCACCCGAACCCGCCCATGGCGACGCGGGGGATGCCAGCCGCGAGGAGGGCTCCGACCAGCAGCCAGGGCTGTGGTCGCGTCAGGAACGTGCTCGCGGCCGCTCCCAGCGTGATCGAACCGCGACGGGCCCCACCGGTGGCGGGCGGTGCCGTACTGGCTCGGGCGTCGGTGGGTGGCTCACTGCTCGGCACGCTGCATCCTCTCCACGGGTCCGGCACTCCCCCGGACCCGGCGGACCGTAGAGCCCGTGACGCCCCAGGTCAACTGGTCAGACCTCTGGACACTGATGGGGCGCGCGTCCGGTTCCACGGGTTGGCCGCCGACTGGCGTTAGGCTGCTGGTCCCCTCGTTCGGAGCTCCCCGTGGCACTCGGTCCCGTCACCCGTCGATCGGTGCCGGACGCGGTGTTCGACCAGCTCGCCGGTGACATCCTCGGCGGCGAGCTGACGCCCGGGACCGAGCTGCCGGCGGAGCGTCGGCTGGCGGAGGTGCTCGGCGTCTCACGTCCGGCGGTGCGCGAAGCCCTCCAGCGGCTCGCCCACGCGGGGCTGATCGACGTGCGCCAGGGGGATGCGACCACCGTGCGCGACTACCGGCGCACGGCCGGTCCCGAGCTGCTGCCTCGGTTGCTCGTGCGGGACGGCGCGCCCGACCTCGAGGTCGTCCGGCACATCCTCGAAGCCCGCCTGGCGTTGATGCCGGACATCGCACGACGGGCGGCCCAGCGCCGCACCGATGCCGACCTCGTGCGGATGGAGGGGCTGGTCGAGCGGATGGCGGATCAGGCGGATGACCTGCCGGACCTCCAGCGGACCGCCCACGAGCTGTCGTCCACCATCGTCGACGCGTCCGGGAACGTGGTCTACCGGCTGCTGTTCAACGCACTGGAGGCGGCCTACCTGCCCGCGATGGATGCGCTGACACAGGTCCTCGCGGACGAACTCACCGACGTGGCCAGTTACCGGGCCCTGGTCGAGGCCATCGAGGACGGCAACGGTGCGCTCGCCGCCGCCATCGGTCGCCGCCTCATCGGCATCGGCACGCAGGCGGCGCTGGCCGCGATCGACGAGCTCCAGGCCAGCTGACCGA
>CAYSTY010000508.1:0-1961 GCA_964433685.1 uncultured Actinomycetota bacterium
TCGGCCGGCAGCGCGATGCGCCGGCCGGTGCGGGTCGCGGCGGGCTCGGTGAAGCGGTCGCTCGGGAACGGCAGCAGGCACGCCGCGTCGTCGAGCGACTCGCAGTCCGCGTCCACCGGTTCGTCCGGGTACGGCTCCGGGTCGGGGTCGGGGTCCGGGTCGGGGTCGGGGTCCGGGTCCGGGTCCGGCGCGACGAGCTCGGCGAGGGCGTAGTCGGCGCTGCGCGCGAGGTAGGTCGCCGCCTGGTCACGCAGGACCGGGTGGGCGGGACGGAAGGTCCCGTCGCGGTACCCGGCGACGATCCCGGCCTCGGCGATCGCGTTGATGTCGGCCTCGAACACCGAGCCGTCGTCATCGGGGAAGTGGTCGCGCGTGGTCGGCGGCGGCGCGGACGCGTTACGAGCGTCGCCGTCGTCGATGTAGGACAGCGCCCGGCGCACGAAGGCGGCCAGCTGCCCGCGCGTCACCGCAGCCTGTGGGTCGTAGACGCTGCCGTCACCGCGGCCGACCACCACGCCCACGGCAGCGAGCGCGTCGATCGCGGCGCCGTGCACGTACCCGGAGGCGGGGACGTCGGCGAACCTCGCGGGTCCGGCGGGCAGTGGTTCGCCGGTGGCCGTCCGGATCCCGGTGGCGATGAGGGTCGCCATCTGGCCGCGGGTCAGCTGCTGACGGGGACCGAAGGAGGTCCCGCCGCTCAGGCCCCGCGTCACCCCGAGGTCGGCGAGGCAGCGGATGGCGTCGGCGTGGACCGACCTGGCGATGTCGTCGAAGTCGCTCACCGCGGGCTCGGGACACGCGGTGTCCAGCGGCCGGGTCGGCGGCGGCGGGGTCTGCGCGGCGGCGACGCCGGGCAGCAGGGTGGCGGTGAGCGAGGCAGCGGTCGCCACCGCGAGGAGGCGACGACGCAGAGGGCGGGTCGGATGCACGTGCGATCTCCCGAACGCGAGGAGGACCTCCTCGACCGGTCGGCCGACCCGCGCGGTCCCTCCGTCAACCGACACGTCGTCAGCGTGACCGGCCGCCCACCGCTCCCGGGTGGGTCGGACGCCCGGCCGGCGCGTCACCGGCCGTCCGGGACGTTAGCCGTCGACGTCGACGTCGGTGACCGGTTCGACCTTCCGGAACAGCGGCGTCGGCTGCCCGAGCGCGGTGCCGGCCGGGACGTCGGGCCGCTGCCAGCCCCGCCCGGTCAGGTCCCCGTCACCACCGAGCCACCGGTCGAGCTCGGCGGCTCCGAAGGGGACGTACGGCGCGAACGCCACGTTCAGGCCCGCGATCGCCTGCAGGGCCACCCACAGGGTGGTCGCGGTCCTGGCCCGGTCGGTCTTGGCCGTCTTCCACGGCTCGAGGGCGTTGAGGTAGGCGTTGGCGGCCTGGGCACCGGCCATCGCCTCCTTGAGCGCGGCCCTGAGCTCCACCCGCTCGAGCAGCCCGCGCGCCGCGGCGAGCCGGTCGTCGACCTCGCCGAGCAGGGCGAGGTCGCGCTCGTCGGGATCGACCGGCTCGGGCACCACCCCGTCGAACTGCTTGCCGGTCATCGCGAGCACCCGGTTGACGAGGTTGCCCCAGGTCGCGACGAGCTCGTCGTTGATGCGCCGCACGAGTTCGTCGGCGGTGAGGTCGACGTCGTTGTACTCGGGCAGGTTGGTCGCCATCGCGTACCGCAGGGCGTCCGGCTGGTAGCGCTCGAGCTCGTCGAGCAGGGACCCGCCCACACCCTTCGACTTGGACGCCTTCGCCCCCTTGAAGGTCACGTACTGGTTGCCCGGCACGTTGGTCGGCAGGTTCAGGTCCCCGGCGCCGAGCAGCTGCGCCGGCCAGTAGACGGCGTGGAAGGGGATGTTGTCCTTGCCGATGAAGTAGTAGCTCTCGGCTTCGGGATCCTCCCACCACGCCTTCCAGGCGTCCGGGTCACCCTGCTGCTGCGCCCACTCCTTGGAGGCGGAGAGGTAGCCGAT
>CAYSTY010000509.1:0-1954 GCA_964433685.1 uncultured Actinomycetota bacterium
GGCACCGACGACAACCGGTCGTGGAACTGCGGCGCGGAGGGCCCCACCGACGACGCCGCGGTCAACGCGCTGCGCCGGCGCCAGCAGCGCAACTTCCTGACCACGCTGCTGCTCAGCCAGGGCGTGCCGATGCTCCTCGGCGGCGACGAGTTCGGCCGCACCCAGCACGGCAACAACAACGCCTACGGCCAGGACAACGAGCTGTCCTGGTTCCGCTGGGACGAGGTCGACGAGGACCTGCTGGACTTCAGCCGGTCGCTGATCGCGCTGCGCGCCGACCACCCGGTCTTCCGGCGCCGGCGGTGGTTCCAGGGACGTCCCCTCCGCGGTGAGGAGATCGACGACATCGCGTGGCTGACGCCCGAGGGTGAGGAGATGTCCGACGAGGACTGGGACGCCAGCTACGCCCGCGCCCTGCAGGTCTTCCTCAACGGCAAGGGGATCGCCAGCCCCGACCCGCGCGGCCAACCGATCGTCGACGACTCGTTCATCGTGCTGTTCAACGCCAGCGACACCGCCATCGACTTCCAGCTGCCGGACGTGAGCTTCGGGGACGGCTGGCGGGTCGTGGTCGACACGGCGCAGGACCGCCCCGTCGACGACGGCGACCGCTTCGCCCCCGGCAGCTCGTGCCCCGTGCCCGACCGCGGCATCGTCGTGCTCGTGGAGGAGGCGCCGTGACGGTCCCGTCGTCGACCTACCGCCTGCAGCTGCACACCGGCTTCGACCTCGACGCCGCGGCGACGCTCGTGCCCTACCTGGCGGAGCTCGGGGTCAGCCACGTCTACCTGTCGCCGGCGTTGGCCTCCGCGCCGGGCAGCACCCACGGCTACGACGTGGTGGACCCGAGCCGGATCGATCCGGAGCTCGGTGGTGACGAGGCCTTCGGCCGGCTGGCCCACGCCGCCCGTGACGCCGGTCTCGGCCTGGTGCTCGACCTCGTCCCCAACCACGTCGGGTTGCTCAGCCCGGCCAACCCGTGGTGGTGGGACGTGCTGCGTCACGGTCCGGACAGCCGCTACGCCGGTCACCTCGACATCCGGTGGGAGCGTCGTGGCGACGGGCCACCGCAGGTCCTGGTCCCGCACCTCGGACGGCCGCTCGAGGACGAGCTGGCCGAGGGGGACGCGCTGCGGCTCGAACACGCCGCGCCGCCCCACGGCGACGACGGCCAGCCCGACGCGGCCTGGCGCGTGGTCTACCACGAGCACGCGTGGCCGCTGCGCCCCGGGTCGTTGGCCGCGGTCGGCCTCGACGCGGACGACGTCGCCGGGACCACCGCCGCCGCGCAGGACCGGGGCCGGTTGCTGGCGCTCCTCCTCGAGCAGCACTACCGGCTCGCCCACTGGCGCCGCGCGAACGAGGACCTCAACTACCGCCGCTTCTTCGACATCGTGACCCTCGGTGGGGTCCGGATCGAGGACCCCGCGGTGTTCGCCGACGCGCACCGTCGGGCGCTCGAGCTGGTCGCCGACGGCAGCGTCGACGGGCTGCGCATCGACCACCCCGACGGGCTGCGCGACCCCGCGGGCTACTTCACCGCCCTGCGCGAGGCCGCCCCGGACGCGTGGATCGTGGTGGAGAAGATCCTCGAACCGGGGGAGGCGCAGCGGGCGTCGTGGCCGATCGACGGGACCGTGGGCTACGAGTTCGCCAACCTCGTCCTCGGTCTGTTCGTCGACCCGGACAGCGGTGCCGTCCTCGACGACCTCTACGCGCAGGTGGTGGGTGGGCACGTCGACTACGAGCAGGTGGTCGACGAGGCCAAGCGCGAGGTCGTCACACGGCTGTTCGCCGCGGAGCTCGGTGCCCTGCACGCCCAGCTCGTCGAGCTGGCGGGCGCGGCCGGCAGCGTCAGCGACCCCGACGAGCTGCGCGACGCGCTGGTGGAGACCCTCGTCTGCTTCCCGGTCTACCGCACCTACGTGCGCGCCGACGAGGGGGAGCTCGCGGC
>CAYSTY010000510.1:0-1954 GCA_964433685.1 uncultured Actinomycetota bacterium
CGACCTCGGTGGCGGCCACACCGCAGACGAACTGCTCGCGCTGCTCGACCGCGGGGTCGGTCGCCCCTCCCTCACCTGCCTGTTGTCGGGTAGCGACGAGCCGGAGCTCGCCGCGCTCGCCGACCGGCTCGGCGTGGTGTGGCTGCGAAAGCCGGTCGAGCCGCGGCAGCTCGCGCAGGTCGTGGCCAGCGTCGAGGGGTGACCGGCCCGTCGCTACGCTCGGGCCCCGCCGCCGGAGAGCCAGCCGATGCCCCGTGTCGCCATCGACGTCCTGCTCAAGCGTGAGATCCTCGACCCCCAGGGCCGGGCGGTCGAGGGCGCCCTCCCGGGGCTCGGCTTCGAGGGCGTCAGCGACGTCCGCATCGGCAAGCACCTCGAGCTCGACGTCGAGGCGGCCGACACGGCCGAGCTCGAGGACCGGGTCACGCGGATGTGCGCGGACTTCCTCACCAACCCCGTGATCGAGTCCTACACCTGGCGCGTGCTCGACGACGCGGCTTCGGTGTGAGCCCCCGCTCCCGGTGACCGAGCGCCCGCCCCTCCCGCCGCTGCGCGACGACGGCCTGCCGACCCTGCCGACGGGCGAGCCGGTCCTGCACCGCTGGTTCGTGATCGCGATGCTCGTCCTCGTCCCGCTGGCGATCGCGGTGTCGATCTGGGCCGCGACCCAGGTGGTCGGCCGCGAGGAGATCGCGCCGGCCGAGCGGCGCCCCCCGGGTGACGCGGTGACGACCGTGGACCGCGGCGACGCGGTCCTCGGCACCATCGAGGACGCCGAGCCGGGCCCGTCCTGCGGGTCGTCGGTCTCGGTCGTGGGTGACAGCGGCGCGAGGGCCGCCGCATCCCGGGCCCTCGGAGCGGCGTGCTCGCTGCTGCGCCGCGGCGACTACCCGCTCGCCGACGCCGGCCTGCGCGAGTGGGTCACCACCCGGGGCCAGCTGCGCTTCGCGGTGTTCGAGCGCTCCGGCGTCGAGTCGTCGCTGCGGCTGACCGACGACCAGCGGCTCGTGCTCGAACTCAACGCCGCCTTCCAGTTCGAGGACGCGACCCGCGCCGCACCGGCCATCATCGGGCAGCTCACCCTGCTCGGCCAGGACGACTTCCCCGGGGCTCCCATCACCGCGGACACCGCGCTCGCCGCCGCCGAGGCCCAGCACGACGCCTGCGGGCGGCTCGTGTTCCACGATCAGGGGCCACGCGGCTGCCTCGACGTCGAGCAGCTCCTCGACGAGCCCGACCCGCGGGGTGCGCTCGTGACCGCCGGGTACCCCGAGGGCGGCCGGTAGCCTCCGCTCGCGTCCCGTCCCACCTGTGAGGAGCCTGCCGTGCGCGTCGGTGTCGTGACCTTCCCTGGCTCGCTCGACGACGGGGACGCGCGGGCGGCGGTCACCGCGGTCGGCGGCGAGGCGGTCCGGCTGTGGCACGCCGACGAGGACCTCCACGGCGTCGACGCGGTCATCCTCCCGGGCGGGTTCAGCTACGGGGACTACCTGCGGTGCGGTGCCATCGCCCACCGGTCCCCGGTGATGCGCGCCGTGGCCGACATGGCGCGCGGGGGCGGTCCGGTGCTCGGCATCTGCAACGGGTTCCAGGTGCTGTGCGAGGCGGGGCTCCTGCCGGGCGCGCTGCTGCGCAACGCCCGACTGCGGTTCGTGTGCAAGGACGTGCCCGTCACCATCGAGCACACCGACACGCCGTGGACGCGCGCGTACGCGGTGGGCGAGACCATCATCATCCCGGTCAAGAACGGCGAGGGACGCTTCCACGCGGACGTGGCCACGCTCGACGAGCTCGAGCAGGAGGGCCGCATCGTGGCGCGCTACGCGTTCGGCCAGAACCCCAACGGTTCGGAGCGCGACATCGCCGGGATCAGCAACGCGGCGGGGAACGTCGTCGGCCTGATGCCCCACCCCGAGCACGCCGTGGACGAGGGCCTGGTCGGTGGGACCGACGG
>CAYSTY010000511.1:0-1952 GCA_964433685.1 uncultured Actinomycetota bacterium
ATGGTGCCGAGCTCGGGGACGGTCACCGTGACGTCGGAGAGGACCTCGAGCAGCAGCGCCTCGAACTCGTCGTCGGCGCGGTCCACCTCGTCGATGAGCAGCACCGAGGGGGAGGTCTCGAGCGCCCGCAGGATGGGCCGGGCGATCAGGAACCGGCGATCGTAGAGCTCCTCCTCGAGGGCGGCCGCCGCGGCGTCCGGTGAACCCTGCACGCGACCGGTGGCCTCGGCGGTCCGCAGGTGCAGGATCTGGCCGGGGAAGTTCCAGTCGTACAGGGCTTGTGACGCGTCGAGCCCCTCGTAGCACTGCAACCGGATCAGCGGCGCGTCCAGCACCTGCGCCAGCGCGTGCGCCACCGCGGTCTTGCCGACACCCGCGTCCCCCTCGAGCAGCAGGGGGCGGCGCAGCGCCAGCGTGAGGTAGGCGGCGGTGGCGAGGCCATCGTCGGCGAGGTAGCCGGCCTGCGCCTCGAGCAGCGCGGCCAGTCCGGCGGGGTCGCTCACCCCCGACGGCAGCAGCGGCGCGGGCGGGGCCGGTGCCCCGCCCGCGACCTGGTCGTCGGCTGCGCTCAACCGGCTGCGGCCGTCAACGCCCGTCGCGTCAGCACCCGGGCGAGGTGCTCGCGGAACTCGGGGGTGGCGTTGAGGTCGCTCGGGGGGCTCGTGCCCTCGGCGGCGTGCTCGGCGGCGTCCGCGATCGCGTCGGTCGACGCGCCGCGAAGCGCCGCCTCGGTCGCGCTCGCGCGCAGCGGGACGGTGCCCATGTGGGTCAGCCCGATGCGGGCATCCTCGATGGTGCCGTTGGAGCGCTTGACGAGCGCGCACGAGCCGACGATCGCCCACGCCTGGGCGACGCGACCGAACTTCTCGTAGCGCCAGCCCCAGTCCCCGGTCAGCTTCGGCACGCGGACCTCGACCACCACCTCGTCGTCGGCGATGGACGTGGTCAGGTAGTCGACGAACAGGTCGGCGGCGCGGATGTTGCGGCGGCCGCCGGGACCCTGGACGACGACCGTGCCGTCGAGGGCCAACAGCAGCGGGGGCAGGTCACCGGCCGCGTCGCCGTGGGCGATGGCGCCGCCGATGGTGCCGCGGTGGCGGACCTGGGCGTCACCGACCGTCTCCGACACGTCGGCCAGCACGCCGCAGTGCTGACGCACCAACGGGTCCTTGGTCACCGCGTCGTGGGTGGTCATCGCACCGATGACCAGGTGCTCACCGCCGTCGGAGACGCCGCGGAGCTCGTCGACGCGGCCGAGGTCGATGACGACCTCGGGCGCCGCCAGCCGCAGCTTCATCAGCGGCAGCAGGCTGTGCCCACCCGCCAGGAGCTTGGCCTCGTCGCCGTGCTCGACCAGCGCGGCGACGGCCTCGTCGACCGACCCGGCCCGGACGTAGTCGAAGGTCGCGGGGATCATCGTGCACCTCCCTCTCGCGCCCCGAGTTCGAGGCGACCAGCCGCCTGGATGGCTTCCCAGACGTTCCTCGGTGACGCCGGCATCCGCACGTCGTTTACCCCGAGCGGCCGGAGCGCGTCGACGACCGCGTTGATCACCGCGGGTGTCGACGCGATCGTCCCCGCCTCCCCGACGCCCTTGACCCCGAGCGGGTTGGTGGTCGCCGGGGTCTCGGTCCGGTCGGTGACGAAGTTCGGCAGGTCCGCCGCCGACGGCGCGTAGTAGTCCACGATCGAGCCGGTGGTCAGGTTGCCGTCGTCGTCGTAGACGGCCTCCTCGAAGAGCGCCTGGGCGATGCCCTGCGCGAGCCCGCCGTGGACCTGCCCCTCGACGATCTGCGGGTTGATCACCTTCCCGACGTCGTCGACGGCGACGTAGCTGCGCAGCTCCACGTGCCCCGTCTCGGTGTCGACCTCGACGGCGCACAGGTGGGTGCCGTGGGGGTAGGAGAAGTTCTCCGGGTCGACCGTCGCGTCGGAGTCGAGCGACGGCTCCA
>CAYSTY010000512.1:0-1944 GCA_964433685.1 uncultured Actinomycetota bacterium
CGTTCGCTGTCGCCGTCACCGACGATCAGCTGGACCGTCGCACCGTCCTCTCGCCACCGGTCGAGGACCTCGAGGAGCGTGCGGTCGATCGGTGCGGCCCGGTCGCCGGCGGCCGGGACCGCGGTGTTCGGCGCGCCTGGCCGTGGCCGTTCCTGGATCGCGGTCGTCGCGTCCCGTGCGACGACGGTGATCCCCCCGTCGCCGCCACCTCCGAGCCGCAGGACGAGGTGGTCGTCGGCCACCCCCACGAGCACACCGCTGACGCGGACGCCGGTGATGGTCCGGACGGTGATCCAGGCTCCGCGCTCCACGAGGTCGCGCAGCGTCCCGACCCAGGTCGCCGCCTCCCGCGCGCGTTCCCGCCCCTCGCGGGCGGCACGCCGCCGACGGACGGCGGCCGCGACGGCCTCGTCGTCGAGCAGCGCCGCCAGCTCGTGCGCGTCCGCCCCCGCCCCCGCCGCCGCAGCGGCAGCGGCAGCGGTGTCGGTGTGCCACGCAGCCACGTCGGGGTCGTGGCCATCGTGCGGGGCGTTCACGCCTGCACCGGCGGGATGACCAGCTCCTGTCCCGGCAGCAGCAGGTCGGGGTCGCCCGGGATCCGGAGCCGGTCGCGGTTGACGTCCATCAGCTCGATCCACCGTTCGAAGACCTCGGTGTCGTCCGGTGCGCGGCCGAGCTCGTCGGCGACGAGGTCGGCAGCGATGGTCCAGAACGAGTCGCCCGACACGACCACGTAGGTCGCGGCGGCCCCGGCGTCACCGGCCGCTGCACCGCCCTCGGCGGGCGAGCCCGTCGCGTCCTCGTCGCCCACGACCCGATCGGTGGAGGTCGTCGCGCCACGGCCCCCACCCGCCGCGGGGTGGGCGGACGCGGCGCGATCACCGGGGGCACCGGGGGCATCGCGGTCGCCCGACACATCGCGGTCGGACGCAGTCGCGCCACCGGACGTAGCGGCGCCACCGGACGCAGCGGCGCCACCGGACGCAGCGGCGCCACCGGACGCAGCGGCGCCACCGGATGTCGCCGCGCGCCCCGGGCCGGTGGGGCGGCCGGCGGACGCGTCGCGCCCCCCACCAGCAGCGCGGTCGGACGACGTCTGGCGGTCCGGACCTCCGGCACGGCCGGGCGAGGCGCGTCCCCCGGGCGCCGTGTCACGATCCGGCGACGAGACGCCGCCACCTCGCCCGGACGGAGCGGAGGTCTCGGGTGCGGGGATCTCCGGCGCCGGATCGGCGACCTGCGGCGCCCGGGCCGGTGGCAGCGCCGGTGCGCGCGGCGGCGGCGCTGCCGGCCCACCGAGCGGGTCGTGGTCCGCGTCACCCGCGGCTCTCGCGCGGTCCGCCTCACCCCCGTCGTCCGCGGCTCCCGAGCGGTCCGCGTCCCGGGTTGCTGGGCGCTGAGCGTCGGCCGGGGTCCGGTCCGGCAGGTCGGCGGCCGTACCGAGCCCGCGGTCGGCGAGCTCCGCCAGCGGCGCCGGCGTGCCGGAGGCGCCTGGCGGGCCGGGCGCCGCCGCCGCAGCGGCCGCGGGCCCGAGACCCACCCCCACGGCCAGCGTGGCACCGAGCCCGGTCCGGACCACGTGGCGGACGATCGGCACGGTCAACGCGTGGTCGAGTCGACGCAGCGGACGCCATCGGACGAGCGCGGAGAGGGCCGACAGCGCCGTCGCGCCCGTCAGGTACCAGGCGCAGGCGAGCGCCACCCACCGCGCCCCTCGTAGGAGCAGCGGCAGCAGCTGCGCCGCATCGCGGCTGCGCAGGTCGAACGGCGCGTCGGGGACGGGCAGCTGGTGCAGGAGGCCCAACGTCACCGCGAGCGCGACGCACCAGCCGACGAGCTGGAACCGTCCACGTGCCACGTCCACGGTGACCCCCCGGTCGACGCGGGCCGGCTGCCCGCCGCGACACGACGGTAGTTGCCGGCTCCGCGGTCAGCAGGGTGGGC
>CAYSTY010000513.1:0-1943 GCA_964433685.1 uncultured Actinomycetota bacterium
CGCACGATGCAGCAGGTGTTGAGCGTGTTGCACACCTTGCGGTCGAGGCTGGCGTGGACGGCCGCGGCGAGACGGTCCGCGTCGGCGTGGTCGGAGGCGACGATCCACGCCCCCCCGGTGCCGTGCAGCGAGACCTGGTTACCGGCCTGACGAGCCACGGCGCCGAGCTGTTCGACCGCGCGACCGGACCCGCGTGCGACCGCGAGCGCGAGCCGGGGGTCGCTGAACAGCGCCCAACCGGCGGCGTGCGCCGGGGAATCGACCAGCGAGGCAGCACCGCTCGGGAGGCCGGCGGCCGTCAGCGCCGGCTCCAGCGCGTGGGTGACGATGGCCCGGGCGGTACCGAGGGCATCCGAACCGATGCGGAACACCACCGTGTTGCCCGTCCGCAGCACCCCGCAGGCGTCGGCGAACACGTTGGGGCGACCCTCGAAGACGAACGCGACGACGCCGAGCCGGTCGGTGACCTGTTCGACGGTCCAGCCGTCGTGGTCGACGGTCCGCACCACGCTCCCGCGGCCCCCCGGCGCGTTGCGCCAGGCTCGCAGGCCCGCGACCATGCCCGCGCGCATCCGCTCGTCGAGGACGAGCCGCGTCGTCGACCGGCCCCGCTCCCTGGCGGCGGCGACGTCCGCGGCGTTCGCCGCCGCGATCGGGGCGAACTGGTCGTCGTCCTCGAGCCGGTCGGCGAACCCGGCGTAGAACGCGTCGATGGCGTCGTCGTCGACCGAGCCCATGGCCTCGGAGGCCGCGGCGGCGGCGTCGACGGCGGTGCGGGCGGCACCGCGCTCCGCCGCCGGGAGGTGGAGCAGGTCACCGGTGTCCTGCAGCACGATGAGCGCATCGCCGGGCGCGAACGCCTCGGCGAGCGCGGCCGGGACGGTGGTGATGCGGTCGCCGCCGACGAGCAGCGGTTGACCGGCGGTCAGGGAGGTGAGGGGCGCGAGTTCGTCCATCCCGGGACGGTAGGCCACCGCGACCGGCCCCCGCCAACCGCGGCGTGCTTGGCTGCGCACGCTCCGGCCACCGGCCACCCCGCCCCGTCCAGGCACCCCGGCGGGCGCGAACCGTCGCCGGACCCGTCAGCATCGAGCCGCGCGACGGACCGCACGGCGAACCGGGAGCAGCCACCCGACGTCACCGACGAGGACGTGAACGACCGTGATCGACCAGCGCTCCGAGCTGCGCATCGGTGAGGTGTCGCGCCGTACGGGCGTGGCGGTCCCGACGCTGCGCGCGTGGGAGCGTCGGTACGGCCTGCTCGACCCGGACCGGACCGAGGGCGGGCACCGGCTCTACAGCGACCGTGACGTGACGCGGGTCGCTGCGATGCAGCAGCTGATCGAGGACGGCTGGTCGGCGGCCGCGGCGGCGCGCGAGGTCCTGCGCAGCGCGGCGGCACGCGTCCAGCTCGGCCCGGCCGGAGCCGGGCGCGCCGACCTCCGGGCCGGGACGACCGCAGCCGGGACCGGCGTGGCGGCCGCCACGGCCGGCGGCGGTGCGGCAGCGGAGCTGGTGCGCCGGCTCGAACGCACCATCGACAGCTTCTCGGCGGCGGGTGCCGACGAGGTCGTCGACGACGTCCTCGCCCGCTTCGAGGTGCCCCGGGCCCTCGACGAGGTCGTGCTCCCGGTCCTGCGGACGGTGGGCGACGGCTGGCAGGACGACCCGCGGGTGATCGCACGCGAGCACTTCGCGACCAACGTGCTGCGTCCGCGCCTGCATCGGCTGCTGCGGCGTCCGACGCCGTCGGTGGCGCGCACCTGCCTCGCGGCGGCACCGGAGGGCGAGGAGCACGACCTCGGTCTGCTCGCGGCCGCCACCGTCGCGGTCGACGCGGGGTGGCGCGTCCACTACCTCGGCGCGCGGACCCCGACGGTGGTGATGGAGCGTGCCGTGGCGGAGCTCGACCCGGCGGTCGTGCTCGTCGGCGCGGTGTTCCG
>CAYSTY010000514.1:0-1936 GCA_964433685.1 uncultured Actinomycetota bacterium
TCGGGCGAGATCCCCGACGACGACGCCGAGGTCGGCCACTGCGTCCACAAGCTGGCGCTGCACCCCGAACGACCCGACACGGTCTTCATGCAGAAGCACTGGGACGTCATGCGCAGCGACGACGGCGGCGACCGCTGGTACGAGATCAGCGGGGACCTGCCGACCGACTTCGGGTTCGCCATCGACGTGCACGCCCACGAACCGGAGACCGTCTACGTGGTGCCGATCACGAGCGACTCGGAGCACTTCCCGCCCGACGGCAAGCTCCGCGTCTACCGCACCCGGACCGGCGGCGGCGAGTGGGAGCCGCTCACCCGCGGCCTGCCGCAGGAGCACTGCTACGTCGACGTCCTGCGCGACTGCCTCGCGGTGGACCGGCTCGACCCGTGCGGGGTGTACGTCGGGACCACGGGGGGGCAGGTCTACGCGTCCGCCGACGAGGGCGACTCCTGGACACCGATCGTGCGCGACCTCCCGCCGGTGCTGTCGGTCGAGGTCCAGTCGCTCGACGGCGCCGGTGCGTGAGGCCGCCGCGATGATCCGCGTGGTGCTGCCCACCCACCTGCGCAACCTCGCCCGCGTGACCGGCGAGGTCCGCCTCGAGGTCGCCCCACCCGTCACCCAACGCGCCGTCATCGACGCGCTCGAGGCAGCGCACCCGGTGCTCGGCGGGACGGTCCGCGACCGTGCCACCGGCACGCGCCGTCCCTTCGTGCGGTTCTTCGTCGGCGAGGTCGACCGGTCCCACGACCTGCCCGACACCGAGCTCCCACCGGCGGTCGCGCACGGCGAGGTCGCGTTCACCATCGTCGGCGCGATGGCCGGCGGTTGAGCACCGTCGACGCCGGCGCCTGCTGCCTCGTGGTCGAGGGGCCGTAGCGGTGGACCGTGGGACCGGCTCGACTCGGTCGGTGGACGGCTGAGGAGGTCGAGGTGTTGTTCGGACAGGAGCACGTGGAGCGCTACCGCGCGACCGACGGTGCTGAGGGCCACGAGTGGAAGCCGGGCGTGTTCACCCTGCTGCTGACCACCACCGGTCGCCGCAGCGGCGAGCCGTTCACGACCCCGCTCATCTACGGCCAGGACGGGACCGACTACGTCGTCATCGCGTCCAAGGGTGGCGCGGACAGCCACCCCGACTGGTACCACAACCTCGCCGCCGACCCGCAGGTCGAGATCCAGGTCGGCGCCGAGGTGATGTCCGCGACGGCGCGCGACGCCGACGACAGCGACCGCACGCGGCTGTGGCAGCTGATGAGCCAGATCTGGCCGGACTACGACGAGTACGCCCAGAGCACCGACCGCGACATCCCCGTCGTCGTCCTCACCCCCGGCTGAGCTCCGCAGCGGAGTGAACCGCTCGAGCGCCGGCGACCCCGGGAGGCCACCGACGTGCGGACCATCGCCTACGGGGAGCACCCCGATCAGACGGGCGTCCTCTACCTGCCCGCCGGGAGCCCACCACGCTCCGGCTGGCCGGTCGCGGTCGTCGTCCACGGCGGGTCGTGGCGACAGATGTACCGCCGCGACCTCAGCGCGCCGGCGGCTGCGGACCTGTCGCGGCGCGGGATCGCGGCGTGGAACGTCGAGTACCGACGGATCGGTGGCGACGGCGGGTGGCCGATGACGTTCGAGGACGTCGGCGCGGCCACCGACCACCTGCCCGACGTCGACGCCCCGCTCGACCTCGACCGGGTCGCCCTGGTGGGTCACTCGGCGGGCGGGTTGCTCGCGCTGTGGGCGCTGGGACGCCACGCCGACGACCCGGGCGGTGCCCCGCGGGTGCGACCCGCGGCCGGGTGCATGCTCGCCCCGATCGCCGACCTCGGTCCGCTGCGCGGGACCACGTCCGACGACCCGCTCGCCCAGCTGCTCGGCGGGACCGCACAGGAGGTGGGCGACCGCTGGGACGCGATCGATCCGGTCCGCCGGGTCG
>CAYSTY010000515.1:0-1927 GCA_964433685.1 uncultured Actinomycetota bacterium
TGTTCGTGATCATGCTGCTCGGCATCGACCGCGACGACCTGCTGCGCGAGACCTCCAAGCGGTCGGCCGTCCTGGCGGCCGGGGCGGTCGCCGCGCTCGCGGGCGCGCTGCTGGTCGGCATCGTCGGGCCGTACACCGCCGAGGACAGCATCTGCAACACCGGTGCCACCTCCGGTGCGGGTGGGGCGTGCGTCGGCCTCGAAGCGACCCTCGAGGCCGAGGAACAGGGCTCGGTCAGCTTCCTCGGGCAGCGGCTGTTCACCCGCTACACCTACCCGTTCGAGCTCGCCGGCCTGCTGCTGCTGGTCGCCACCATCGGCGCCACCGTGCTCGGCCGGCGTGAGGACCCACCACCGGACGACGAGGACGACGAGCTCCCCCTCGACGGCGCCGGCACGCACGTGCCCGCCGACGTCCTCGCCCACGAGCTCGCGGCGACCAGCGACGCCTCCGACCAACGGGTCGAACGCGAGAAGCCCGAGCGGCAGGCCGGGCAGAAGGACCAGCTCGACCCCGAGCTCGACCTCGGCCGCGACGACAGTTCGATCGCGCCCCGAGCACGAGACGACTCCCACCCCGAACGTGAGACCCCGGAACGGGAGGGCTGAGCCGTGCCGATCGGGTACTACCTCGCCGTGTCCGCCCTGCTGTTCTGCACGGGCCTCGCCGGCGTCCTGCTGCGCAGGAACGCCATCGTGCTGTTCATGTGCATCGAGCTCATGCTCAACGCCGTGAACCTCACCCTCGCCGCCGCCGCCCGGGCGTGGGGCGGTGCCGACGGTCAGGTCTTCGTCTTCTTCGTCATCGTCGTCGCCGCAGCGGAGGTGGTGATCGGCCTCGCGCTGATCGTGAACCTCTTCTTCCGTCGTGGGACGCTCGACGTCGATGTCCCCCAGCTGCTGAGGTCGTGACGTGACGTTCCTGCTCGCCGCGGAGGACGCCTCCCACGCCGCCGTCAACGAGGTCCTCCAGACGACCTCGGGGGCGATCGGTGTCGCCTGGCTGATCCCCGTCGTCCCGCTGCTGGGGTTCGTGGCCGTCCTGCTGCTGACCAGGACCCTGCGCGAGAAGGCGGCCTGGGTCGCCACGGGCGCCTCCGCGCTGGTGTTCGCGCTGTCGATCGCCGTCTTCCTGCAGGTCCAGGGCGACCCGGCCACCCACGTGCGGCCGCTGGCGACCTGGATCGAAGCCGGGCCGTTGGTGGTCAGCTTCGACCTGCTCATCGACCAGCTGACCACGGTGCTGCTGCTGGTGGTCACCGGGGTGGGCCTGCTGGTCCACATCTACTCGTTCGGGTACATGCACGGGGATGCCCGCTTCGAGCGGTTCTTCGCCTACCTGAACCTGTTCCTGGCCTCGATGCTCATCCTGGTGCTGGGCTCCAACCTCCTGACGCTGTTCCTCGGCTGGGAGCTGGTCGGGTTGTCGAGCTACCTGCTCATCGGGTTCTGGTTCGAGAAGCGCGAGTACGCCGCGGCCGCCAAGAAGGCGTTCATCACCAACCGCGTCGGTGACGTCTCGTTCATGATCGCGATGTTCCTGACCTTCGCGACCTTCGGGACCCTGACCTTCACCGAGTTCCTGCCCGACGCCGGCACGCTGGAGTCCGGCGTCGCCTTCGCGCTCGTCCTGCTCCTGCTCGGGGGCGCGGCGGCCAAGTCGGCCCAGATCCCGCTGTACGTGTGGTTGCCCGACGCCATGGCGGGCCCCACCCCCGTCTCGGCGCTGATCCACGCCGCCACGATGGTCACCGCCGGCGTCTACCTCATGGTGCGCACCTCGCCGCTGCTCGTGCAGTCGGTCGACGCGATGCAGATCGTGGCCTGGATCGGGGTGGCCACGGTCCTGCTCGCCGCGCTCATCGCCATCCGTCAGGACGACATCAAGAAGATCCTGGCGTACTCGACCGTGTCCCAGCTCGGGTACA
>CAYSTY010000516.1:0-1923 GCA_964433685.1 uncultured Actinomycetota bacterium
GAGAACCTGCTGTTCTCCGAGCCCTACTACGACTCGCTCCAGAGCCTGATCACCTCCGCCGACAGCGACATCGCGTCGCTCGAGGACCTCGCCGGTCAGTCGCTCGGTGTCCAGACCGGCACGACCGGGCAGGCGTACGCGGAGGAGAACGCTCCCGACGACACCGAGATCGTGTCGTTCGAGACCGGTCCCGAACTGTTCACGGCCATCACCGCCGGTCAGATCGCCGCGGGCCTCCAGGACCTGCCGGTCAACGTCGAGCAGGTCAACAACAACGACGGCTTCCAGATCGTCGACGAGTACGACACCGAGGAGCAGTACGGCTTCGCGGCGTCGCTCGACAACGAGGCGCTGATCGACGCGATCAACGAGCAGTTGGCAGCGCTGCGTGAGGACGGCACCTACGACGCGATCTACGACGAGTACTTCGCCGCCGAGTGATCGACGGGTGCACCGCGCCGCGTCACGGAGGCCCGCGCATCAGCGGGCCTCCGGTGACGTGGCCCTAGCGTGGCGGCCGACCAGCCATCACGTCCGCGTGAGGGGATCACCGTGACCCGCAGACAGCGGCAGCGCCTGGTGCGCTCAGTGATGTACGTCGTGTTCGTCGTGGGGCTCGCGGCACTGCTGTTCCTCGCCGACTGGGATCGCATCGGCGCGAACTTCTTCGACCGCGACATCGCGGTGTCGATGTTCCCCGAGGTGGTGACGATCGCCGCCAAGAACACGGTCGTCTACACCTTCGTGGCGTTCCTCCTGGGACTGTTCGGCGGGCTCCTGCTCGCCCTCATGCGCCTGTCGCCGATCGCGCCCTACCGCTGGGTGGCGACGATCTACATCGAGATCTTCCGCGGCCTGCCGGCCCTGCTGACGATCTTCCTGTTCGCGCTCGGGATCCCGATCGCCTTCCAGTGGCGTCCACCGGGCGGCCTGGCCGGCGCCGGGGTCGTGGGGCTGACCGTGGTGGCGGCGGCCTACATGGCCGAGACCATCCGCGCCGGCATCGAGGCGGTGCCCAAGGGCCAGGTGGAGGCCGCCCGCTCGCTCGGGATGACGCCGACGTGGTCGATGATCTCGATCGTGCTGCCGCAGGCCTTCCGCATCGTCGTACCGCCGCTGACCAACGAGCTCGTCCTCATCATCAAGGACACCTCGCTGCTCGCCATCGCCGGCACCACGGTGCTGACCCGCGAGCTGACCAACTTCGCCCGCCAGGACCTGCAGGCGGCGGCGAACTCCACCCCGTTGATCGTCGCAGGGCTGATGTACATCGCGATCACCGTGCCGCTCACCCAACTCGTGGCGGTGATGGAGCGGCGCAACGCACGGGCCCGCTGACCGCCCGCACCGGACGCGTGCGACGACGGCCACGCGCCGGTCCTGTGACCGTCGCGCGACCGTTCGTGCCGGTCCGGGCGTAGGCTGGCGATCCACCGTCACCGCCGAGGAGCGCCACCGCGTGACCGCCGCCGCCGTCCCCGCTACGGGCCACGCCATCGAGCTGCGGGGTCTGTCCAAGTCGTTCGGGGACCTCGAGGTCCTGCGCGACATCGACCTGACCATCGACCAAGGCGAGGTGGTGTGCGTCATCGGCCCGTCCGGGTCGGGCAAGTCCACGATGCTGCGGTGCGTCAACCGGCTCGAGGAACCGACCGGGGGACAGGTCTTCGTCGAGGGTGCGGACATCACCGACCCCGACGCGGACGTGGACGCGATCCGTTCCCGCGTCGGCATGGTGTTCCAGTCCTTCGAGCTGTTCCCGCACCTGACCGTGCTGCGCAACCTCACGATCGCGCAGCGGCGGGTCCGCAAGCGGTCACGGCAGGACGCGATCGCCGTCGCCGAACGCAACCTCGCCAAGGTCGGGCTCGCCGAGAAGCGTGACGCGTACCCGGCCCACCTCTCGGGCGGTCAGAAGCAGCG
>CAYSTY010000517.1:0-1922 GCA_964433685.1 uncultured Actinomycetota bacterium
ATCATCGCGGCGCTGTTCCTGCGCTGGGCCCGCGACCAGCACGAGGCCGATGCCGCCGTCCGCCGCGCTGCCGACGTCGGGCGCCTCGCCGATGCGAGGGCTGCCACCGGCGAACCGGGCGACCACGCACCGCCGAGCCCCTGACCGGTTCGCGCGTCAACCGGCCCGTGCGCCCGCACGACGGTCACGATCGCGGCGTCCAGCCACCGAACCGATCGCGACCAGCAGAGCCGCGATCGCCGCCCCGGCAGCAGCGAACCCGGCGCCCTCGCTCTGCTCGGGACCGAACCCGCAAGGGACGACGTAACCGAAGTAGGAGAAGCACTCCGGCGGGTCTGAGTCGTTGCCGTGCGCCGGGAGCAGGAGTGCGAGAGCAACCAGCGCTCCGAGAACGGCGCCCAGAGCGGTGGTGCGGAATCGGCTCACACTCGTCACCTCCTCGGGCTGTCGACGGGTCCGTGCATCGAGTGAGACGTCACCAAGGACCTCACGGTTCCGCGTTGGCTGGCCTCTGAGCCGCGCCGAAGTCCCCGTTTCGAGCGCTTCTGCAGGACCGCCAGGGGGTTCCGAACCGCGCATGACGGGCGTTGGTTACCAGTGCCGCCCGGTTCGGTCGCCGGGTGGGAGAGCGCTGTTCTTCGGGGTGTCATAGCCGATACGCTATGAGCCACTTCGGCCGGGCCGGGAGAGACACGCGTGGACGCAGGAGCACTGCTGCGCGAGCGACGCCGCGCACACGGCCTGTCACAACACGAGCTTGCGATCCGCGCCGGTACCCGGCAGGCCACCATCAGCCGTATCGAGAACGGCCACGAGGTACCGACCGTCCAACGCCTCGAGCAGTTACTGACCGCGCTCGGCGAACGCCTGGAACTGCGGGCTGCCCCGCTCGACGCCGAGCGGCCTGCAAGTGACATCCAGGCCGATCGGGCCAAGACGATGGCAGCGCGCCTCGAGGACGGGTTCGCCCTGGCGTCCTTCGCCAGCCAGCTCGCCGGGGGTGCACGCCGATGACCCTCGACCCTGCCCGCGTCTTCGCGACCCTGGACCGGCACGGGGTCGACTACCTCACGATCGGCGCGTTCGCGGTCATTGCGCATGGCTACGTGCGCGCCACGGCCGACATCGACCTGGTCGCCCGACAGGACCGCGACAACCTCGAGCGCCTGGCCGCCGCGTTCGCCGAACTGCAGGCACGGCTCCGCGGCGTAGACGCCGACCTGCTCGACATCGACCCAACCGACCCGGGCACGTTGGCCAACGGTGCCAGCTTCACGCTCACCACGGACGCAGGCCCGGTCGATTACCTCAACGACGTCCCCGGCGCTGGGGACTACGCCGACCTACGGTCTCGATCCGTCGAGACGAGCGCCGCGGGCGTCGTCGTGCGTGTCGTCGGCCTGGACGACCTCATCCGCATGAAGCGAGCATCCGGACGCCCCCAAGACCTCCGAGACATCGCCAACCTTTCACCACCCGGGGACTTCAGCGACTAGCGACAGCGGGCGTTGCTTGCACCTGAGGGCAGACAGGTCGTCCACTACGGGGACGGCTACTGCTTCCGGGCGCGTCGAGCTTCGCGCTTCTCGGCCCGCCGGGCCCGGTTCTGTTCGATGGCGGGGTCCGTGTAGCCGGGCGATATGCCACCCGTTGAGGAAGAACCAGCGAAATCCGTGGAACGCGGCAGCTGTGGCGATCAGGTCGAACCATCGCAACTCACCACGGAGCGCGGCGAACGTGCCGGTGATGGCGACCGCGACCACGGCCCCGGCCAGCGTCGCGGTCCACGGCCGCATCGGCTTCATCGCATCCCCCAGGCTGTTCGGCGATCCAGCGTAGAGGGGTCCTCACCGACGGGTAGGTACCACGGGCGTTACGGGTCGTTCGCGCGCAACGTCTTCTTGATGTCCTTGAGGAGCAGG
>CAYSTY010000518.1:0-1921 GCA_964433685.1 uncultured Actinomycetota bacterium
GAGCTGATGAACATCACCGCCGACGCCACCATCCCCGGCGCGCTGGCGACCTTCGGCTACGACGACGAGGGCACGCCCGCGAAGTCGGTCGACATCGTCCGCGAGGGCACCTGGGTCGGGGTCCTGTCCGGCCGCGACACCGCCCACCTCGCCGGCCTCCCACCGGGCGGGATGGTGCGCGCGGATGGCTTCAACCGGCTGCCGATGGTGCGCATGACCAACGTCGGGCTCCTGCCCGGCGAGGGCACGATGGAGGACATCGTCGCCGACACCAAGCACGGCGTCGTGATGGCCACCAACCGGTCGTGGTCCATCGACGACAAGCGCCTCAACTTCCAGTTCGGCTGCGAGATCGGGTGGGAGGTGGTGGACGGCCGGCGGACCCGCATGGTCAAGAACCCGACCTACACCGGGATCACACCGAGGTTCTGGGGGTCGCTCGACCGGCTCGCCGGTGAGGACGAGTGGACGCCGTGGGGCGTCCCCAACTGCGGCAAGGGGCAACCCATGCAGATCGGCCACACCGGGCACCCCGCTTCCCCCGGCCGCTTCCGCGGCGTCCGTGTCGGCGTGAAGGGCTGATGATGAGCGACATCCTCGACCAGCTCCAGCAGGCCGCCGACGACGTCGTCCGCACCGTCACCGACGTCGCGTCCGACGCGGAGGCCAACGTCAGCGTGACGCGCACGCGCCACGGGTTGACGCGGTTCGCGAACTCGTTCGTGCACCAGCACGTCGGCGAGGACACCCGGACCGTCCGTCTGACGCTGGCGATCGACGGGCGCAGCGCCTCGGCGTCGACCACCGACCTCGACCCCGAGGGTCTGCGCCAGCTCGTGCGCCGCACGCTGACCTCCGCACGCCTGCAGCCGCAGGACCCGACCTGGCCCGGCGCCAGCCCCGCCGTCCCGGTCGAGCGCACGGGCAACCTCGATGCGGCGACCGCCGAGGCGGACCCTGCCGCCCGGGCCCAGCTCGTCAAGGACTTCGTCGACGCGGGCCCGGGTCTGCGTGCCGCCGGCTTCGTCGACACCGAGACCACCGAGGCAGCCTTCGCCTCCACGGCTGGTCAACAGGTGGCGGGTGCGGCGACCCGGGCGACCATCGACGGCATCCACCAGACCGGCACCTCGGCGGGCAGCGCACACGCCACCTCCCACCGGCTGGCGGACCTCGACGCGGTGGCGGCCGGCACACGGGCGGCCGACCTCGCGCGCCGCAGCGAGACCGCCGTCGACGTCGAACCGGGTGCCTACCCGGTCGTGCTGATGCCGGACGCGGTGGCCACCGTCGTCACGTTCCTGTCGTTCTACGGTTTCAACGCCAAGGCCCACCACGAGGGCGCGTCGTTCGCCGAGCTCGGTACCCAGCAGTTCGATCCCGCCGTGACCATCACCGCAGCACCCGGTGACCCGCGGGCGATCGGCCTGCCGTTCGACGCGGAGGGCTCCCCGCGTCGCGACCACGACCTCGTCCGCGCCGGCGTCACCGAGAGCCTGTCGCACGATCGGCGGACCGCGAAGGTGCTCGGCGCCGCGACGACCGGTGACGCCGTCCCCGGCGGTGAGGGCTTCGGGGCCCTACCCGGCACGGTGCTGCTCGCGCCCGGCGGGTCGTCGCCTGCGGCGATGATCGCCTCGGTGGAGCGAGGGCTGCTCGTCACCCAGTTCCACTACTGCCGCATCCTCGATCCCAAGACCCAGGTCGTCACCGGACTGACCCGCAACGGCACCTTCCTCATCGAGGACGGCGAGGTGGTGGGTGCGGTCGGCAACCTGCGCTTCACCCAGTCCTTCCTCGCCGCGCTCGGCGACGGTCAGGTGCAGGCGATCGGGGACGACGACCGGTTCGCGGCCGGGGAGTTCGGCGAGGGCATGATCCTCGCCCCGTCGCTCCAGCTCGCGAGCTGGAACTTCACCGG
>CAYSTY010000519.1:0-1920 GCA_964433685.1 uncultured Actinomycetota bacterium
CCGAGGCAGCCGACGGCGGACCGGACCGCGATCCGCGCTGAGCGGCGGCGGGTCAGCCGTCGAGCGCGACCCGGATGCGGCGGAAGCCGCGCCCCTTGGACTCGACCTTCGCGATGCGGACCGAGCCGACCTCGGTGGTCGTGCGCACGTGGGTCCCCCCGTCGGCCTGCCGGTCGAGACCGACGATGTCGATGACCCGCACCACCTCGAGGTCGGCCGGCAGCAGCGACACCTTCGTGCGGATCAGGGACGGGTCGGCGTCGGCCTCCGCCCGCGGCAGGAACGCGACCTCGACCGGACGCGCGGCGTCGAGCTCGGCCTGCAGGCGAGCTTCGAGGTCGGGACGGTCGTCGGGGTCCCAGTCGGGCAGCTCGAAGTCCAGACGCCCGAGCCCCGGCTCCATGTTGCCGCCGGTCACCGGCGCGCCGTAGCGCTCCCAGACCACGCCGCACAGCGCGTGCATCGCCGTGTGGGTCCGCATGAGCGTCAGCCGACGATCGACGTCGAGCCGGCCGTGCACCTGCGTCCCGACCGTCGGCAACCCGCCGTCGAGCTCGTGCCACACACCGCGCGCGTCCTGGCCGACCCCCACCACCTCGACCCGGTCCCCGGCGGCGTCGGCGGCCACCGGGTCGGCGCCGACGAGGAGCGTGCCCCGATCGGCCGGCTGCCCACCGCCGCCGGGGTAGAAGACGGTCCGGTCGAGCAGCACCCGGCCGGTGTCGGGGTCGACGTCCACCACGGTCGCGTCGACCTCGAAGGCGTAGGCGTCGGTGCTGTAGAGCCGGTCGGTCACGACGTGTCTCCTTCGCGGTCCCCGTCAGGTCCCCCGGCGGGTGCACCGGGTCGGGCGTAGCCTCGCACCGATGCGCTGTCCCCGCTGCCTCGACGAGTACGAACCGCACGTCGTGTCCTGCGCGACGTGCGGGGAGCCGCTCGTGGCGCTCGACGCGCCCAGCGTCCCGCGGGCGGACGCGCTCCTCGGCCGCTTCCACCCCCGCGTCGCCGACCGGCTCGTCGGCATGTTGCAACACCGCGGTGTGGTCCACCGGCGTGTGGACCGCGACGACGACGTGGAACTGCACGTCGACCGGGCCTGGCGCGACGACCTGCGCGCCGAGCTCGCGCTGACGTGGGGTCAGCTCGTCCACGGCCTGCCCGAGGAGGCCGCCCGCGAGGTGCTGTCGCTCGGTGGGGCGTCGCCGGGCTGGCACGACGCGCCCCGTGGCGGCTGGGTCGACCGCAGCGGCAAGCTGGTGGTCGACGCCGAGGACCACGAGGTGGCCGCCGACACCGCCCGCCTCGCCGGACCGGCGATGGTGACGATCGGCGCGGTCCTGCTGCTGCTCGGCTGGTACGTCGGCGCGTCGGCGGTCGTGCTGCTCGCCGGCGTCGCGCTGCTGGTGTTCGGGCTGTTCCTGCCGCGCTGATCCTCGGTGCGTCAGCCGACGGCGGAGCCGCGGCTGACCAGGAGGAAGGACTCGACGAGGTGGTGCCAGTGGCAGGCGGTGCAGACCTCGACGGTGTAGACGGTCAGGTCCCCGTACCGCTCGTGCTGGCGCGCCAACGACTCGCGCGGGACGGCGCGGCCACCCCGGTTGCGGGGGTCCTTGCGGTCGAAGACGTAGGTGACGTGGCGCAGCTCGTCGCGCTCGCACAGGGGGCAGGCATCGCTGACCGGCGTGCCGATGTGCACCCCGGCGCGGATCAGGTCGGGGTGGGCGTCGCAGGCGTCGGCGGGCGAGCGCAGCCCGCTGCGGACCTCCCGCAACGTCGCGCGCCGCTGCATGCGGTAGTCGATGCGACCCGTTCGCACCCGGCCTCGTCCCTCCCGTGGTTGCCCGCGCCGGTGGCGCGGGTGATCCGACGGAGGGTACGGACGTCGGAGCGGATGTGCCCCCGTCCGCTCACGGCCGGGGC
>CAYSTY010000520.1:0-1917 GCA_964433685.1 uncultured Actinomycetota bacterium
TGGGAGGGCGAGACGCTGGTGTTCTCGCGGGTGCGTCGTGACGGCGAGGACCGCACGCCCGCACCGGACGACCGGTTCCTGCCCGGTGACCTCGTCACCGTGATCGGGACACCCTCGGCGCTGCGTTCGTTCGTGGCCTGGATCGGGGATCCCGCCGACGAGGACCTCGTCCTCGATCGCCGCCAGGTCGACTTCCGGCGGATCGTGCTGTCCAACCCGCAGCACGCCGGGGTCACGGTGGGCGAGCTCGGACTCGACCGGTTCGGAGCCGTGGCCGGCTTCGTGCGACGCGGCGACGTGGACGTGATCGCGCGGAGCGACCTCGTGGTCGAGCTCGGGGACCGCATCCGGGTCGTCGCGCCACGCGACCGGATGCCGCAGGTCATGGCCGAGCTCGGCGACTCCGAACGTGCCGCCGTGTCCGCCGACCCGGTCGGTTTCTCGCTCGGTCTGCTCCTCGGGCTGCTGGCCGGCCTGATCGCCATCCCGCTGCCGGGCCGCACGCTCGTCCTCGGCGCCGCCGCCGGACCGCTCCTCGTGGGCCTGGTCCTCGGACGGCTCGGCCGGACCGGTCGGGTCGTCTGGCAGCTGCCGTACGCCAACAACCAGACCCTCCGGCAGCTCGGCGCGCTGCTGTTCCTGGCGGTCATCGGGCTCGGGGCCGGTCCGGACCTCGCGGGCGCGATCACCTCCGCACGTGGTCTGACCCTGCTCGGGCTCGGCGCCGTGCTGACCGCCGTCGCCGCCGTGGGTCTCTACCTCGGCGCACGAGCGCTCGGTGCCGGAGGTGCCCGCGCCGCGGGGACGATCGCCGGCGCGCAGGGGCAACCCGCCGTCCTGGCCGCAGCGACCGAACGCACCGATGGGGACGACCGGGTCGCGCTCACCTACGCGCTGCTGTTCCCACCGGTCTTCCTCGTGAAGATCGTGGCCGCACAGGTCCTAGCTACCCTCTGAGCATGCTCCCTCCCCTCCGTGCGTGGCCGCTGCCTGCCCGCCGCGCGCCCCTCCTCGCCGTAGCCGTTGCGGCCGTGCTCCTGAGCGCGTGCAGCAGCGGCGAGCCCGCCCTCCGCCTCGTCGGTGAGGCGCAGGTCGCCGTGCCCGTCGCGGGCTCGTCGCAGGTCGCGATGACCCTGGTCAACGACGGTGACGGTGACGACCGGCTCGTGTCGGTGACCACCGACGCGGCGCTGTCCGCGGAGATCCACCGGACCACCATCGCCGACGGCGCGGCCACCATGGAGACGCTGACGGGGTTGGATCTACCCGCCGGTGAACGGATCGAGTTCCGTCCCGGTGAGCTGCACCTGATGCTGGTCGTCCCCGACGAGACCGTGCGCGAGGGCGGCACGATCGAGCTGGTCCTCGACCTCGAACGCTCCGACGACCTGGTGGTCGAGGCGACCGTCGTCGACCTGCTCGACCTGGTCGAAGGCGACGAGGACGGGGCGTGAGAACCACCCGTCGCCCTCACGCGCTGCTGGCGCTCCTGGCCGGTCTGGCCGTCCTGCTCGCCGCGTGCGAACCGTCGAGCGCGACCGCGTTCACCGCGTCGAACCTCGGCGTCGGTCAGGACGGCTGGCGCGGTATCCCGCTGGAGCTCGATCCGCCGAGGACGCTGCCGGACGTCACCCTCACCGACGTCGACGGCGAACCGTTCGACCTCGCCAGCGACCTCGACGGATCCCCCGTCCTGCTGTTCTTCGGTTACACCTCCTGCCCCGACATCTGCCCGATCCACCTCGCCACGATCGCGTCCGCGATGGACCGGCTCGGGGTGACCACCCAACAGGTCCGTGTGGTGTTCGTCTCGGTCGACCCCGACCGGGACACCCCCGAACGCATCCACGAGTTCACCACCGCCTTCGACCGCAGCTTCACGGGCCTGCGGGGCGACATCGAGGTGGTGCAGGACGC
>CAYSTY010000521.1:0-1917 GCA_964433685.1 uncultured Actinomycetota bacterium
TGATGTCGGAGACGCGCAGCGACCCGGTGTAGATGAAGACGCTGGCGACCGCCAGACCCTGGGCGATCTCGTAGCTGACCATCTGGGCGCTCGAGCGGATGCCACCGAGCAGCGGGTAGGGCGAGTTCGACGCCCACCCGGCCAGGAACGTCGAGTAGACGTGGATCGAGCCCATGGCCAGGAACCACAGGATCCCGACCTCGAGGTCGGCGACCACGAGGGGGAAGGTCTCCCCGAACAGGGTCACGTCGGCGCCGAGCGGGATGACGACCATCGCCATGAAGCCGGCGACGACACCGATCAGGGGAGCGAGGACGAAGATGGGCTTGTTGACCATCCCCGGCGTGAAGTCCTCCTTGAAGAACATCTTCGCGCCGTCGACCAGCGTCTGGAGCGCACCGAGCGGACCCACGCGGTTCGGCCCGAGCCGCGACTGCATGCGGCCGAGGATGCGGCGCTCGGCCCAGATCAGCACGGCGGTGAACAGCAGGAAGTAGAGGAAGACCGCGAGCGCGCGGAACAGGTAGACCCACAGGGGGAAGGTCTCGGTCACCGCGCCACCTCCGCCGTCGGTACGGCTCCCTCACCGGTGCTCGCGGCGACCCAGTCGCCCCCGTCCGGCTGCGGGCGGTCGGCCGCGCGCGAGGTCATCCGCAGGGTGACCCGGCCCGTCCCGCTGTGGTCGGTCAGGGCGCGCGCGGGGACGTCGGTCGAGTTGGCCGGGGCGCGGACCACGCCGGGGATCACGTCGTGGCCGACCCGTGCCGGCAGCTCGATCCGCTGGTCGCCCGCCGCCACCTCGACGAGGTCGCCGTCGGCGATGTCGAACCGTTCGGCGTCGGCCGCGTGGAGCACCACGTGGGGGTCGCGCTTGGTGGCGAGCAGGTCGAGCGCACCGGTGAGCATCGTCCCGTGGTCGAGCAGCGACGGCACGGTGACGAGCTCGAGGGTGTCGTCATCCTCGTCCGCTTCGGTGCCCGCCGTGGCTGCGACAGCGTCCGCCGACCGTCCGGCGGGCAGCTCGTGCGGCGTCGGACGGGCGCCGAGCCGGTCGAGCTCGGCGCGGAGCTGGTCGAGGTCGGAGAACCCGAGGTCGACGCCCTGGACCGCGGCGAGCTGCTGGACGATCTCCCAGTCCTCCTGCACGAGGTCCGGCCCGTCGATGGCGCGGGCGAAACGCTGCGTGCGTCCCTCCCAGTTGGTCATCGCGCCGGCACGCTCCTGGGTCGCGGCGGCGGGCAGGACCACGTCGGCGAACTCGGCGACGGTGGCGTTGAGCGCGAGGTCCTGGGCGATGACCGTCTTGACCTTGGTCAGGGCCGCCCGGGCGAGCTCGGGCGAGGCGGCGTCCCGGAGCGGGTCGACACCGACCAGGTGCAGGACGTCGACCTTCCCGGCGGCCGCATCGGTGAGGATGGCGTGCAGGTCACGGCCGCGTTCGGCCGGCAGCTGGCCCCACACCGCTTCGACGGCGGCGCGGTCGTCCGCGTCGTCGAGCCGGCGCCCACCGGGCAGCACACCGGCAGCCAGGCCCGCCTCGAGCGCACCACGGTCGCCGGCGCGGCGTGGCACCCAGGCGAGCTTGGCGCCGCACGCCGCCGCGAGCGCCGCGGCCGCCGTGATGGTCCCGGCTGCAGCACGCTCGCCGACGAGGATCACCGGTGGCGCCCCGGCGTCGCGCAGCGCCGTGGCGACCTCACCGAGGTCGTCCGCGCCGCTGGCGAGCTCGTTGGTGAGCGCGTCGAGGGCGTCGGCCGACGCGCCCGGCCGGACCCCGATGCGCCGCCAGGCGAGGCCCGACAGCGATCCGAGCGACGGACCGACGGCCACGAGACGGGCCTTGGCGTTGCGCCAGGCCTTGCGCAGCCGCAGGTGGAGGATCGGGACCTCCTCCTCGGGGTCGAGGTCGACCACGAG
>CAYSTY010000522.1:0-1917 GCA_964433685.1 uncultured Actinomycetota bacterium
CCCACGACGACGGACTGACCACGGTCGAGACCATGTCAGCCCCGTGTCGTTGGGCGTTCACATCGACGCTCTGCAGCTGTCAAGGAGTGCATCCCGGCGGACCGGGCCTCACATCGTACGTCACGGTGTCAAGAGTCTGCCGAGCTCAGGTGTCCGTTCGATGACCGTCGGCCGACGACGCCGGAACGGAAGCGGATCCTGGGACCCCTCCCAGGAAGTGACGCCTCAGCGGCGACCGCGCTGCTTGAGGGCGCGGTCGATCTCGCGCTTGGCGTCGCGTTCCTTGGACGCCTGGCGCTTGTCGGCGACGTTCTTGCCCCGGCCGACCGCGAACTCGAGCTTCGCGCGGCCCTCCTTGAAGTACACCTTGGTCGGCACCAGGGTGACGCCCTGCGCACCGACCTCGTGGCTGAGCCGGTCGATCTCGGTGCGGTGCAGCAGCAGCTTGCGCGGCCGCGTCGGGTCGTGGTTGTTGCGGTTGCCGAACTCGTACTCGGGGATGTGGGCCTGCATCAGCCAGGCCTCACCGCCGCCGTCGACCTTCACCCACGCCTCGGCGAGCGACCCCTTGCCCCCGCGCAGGGTCTTGACCTCGGTCCCCTGCAGGACCAGGCCCGCCTCGTAGCGGTCCTCGAGGTGGTAGTCGAACGTGGCACGCCGGTTCTGGGCCGCGATCTTGATGCCGCCGCCCGACCCCGTGCTGCCCTTGCCCTGCTTCTTCGCCATAGCCGCCGAGCCTACCGACCGGGCCGCCCCGCTCGGTCAGGTCGGATCAGCAGGCGATGTAGTTGCAGGGGTTGCGGGGCGTGCCCGCTTCGCGGACCTCGAAGTGGAGGTGGGCGCCGTAACTGTTGCCGGAGTTGCCCACCGCC
The DNA here is from genome assembly GCA_964433685.1 of uncultured Actinomycetota bacterium. GTDB lineage: Bacteria > Actinomycetota > Nitriliruptoria > Nitriliruptorales > Nitriliruptoraceae > Nitriliruptor. The sequence goes on from CAYSTY010000522.1 coordinate 873, forward strand.
CCGACCGACTGCCCGGCGGCGACGCTCTGGCCGACCCCGACCGCGACGCTCGACAGGTGGGCGTAGACGGTGCCCATCCCACCGTCGTGGCTGATCACGACGTGGTTGCCGAACCCGCCTCCGCACCCCGACGACGAGGTCGGGTGGCACGAGGTGGTGACGCCGACGACGGTGCCACCGCGGGCGGCGACGACGTTGGTCCCCACCGAACCCGCGAGGTCGACGCCGTTGTGGCTGCGGCCCCACCGCGGACCGAACGGCGAGGTCACCGAACCGCCGGTGGGTCGGGTCCACCCGCCGGACGACGGGGGTGGCGAAGCGGTCCCGCCGTCGCTGCCGCCGCCAGCGTCGCTGCCCCCGGCGTCGCCGCTGCCACCGTCGGCCGGACCGCCGCCACCGCCGGTGGTGTCGTCCGGGCCAGCGGCCTCCTCGGTGCGGCGACGTTCCTCGGCCTCCCGGGCCTGCCGCGCCTCCTCGGCCAGCCGCGCGGCCTCCATCGCCTGCTGTTCGGCGATGGCGGCGAGCTGGCCGCTCAGGCGCGCCGATTCGGCGTCGATCCCGGCGAGGTGGCTCTCGATGGCGGACCGGTCCTCGCGCAGCGCCTCCAGCGCGGACTCGCGCGCCTCGCGCCGGGTCTCGACCTCTGCAGCGAGGCGTCGCTGCTCGGCGAGCTGGCGTGACACCTCGGCCGCCTGGGCGTCGGCCTCCCGCGCTTCGCGGTCCGCGTCGGCGCGCAGCGACGCGGCGGCCGCACGCTGCGAGGCCACCCCGTCGAGCAGGTCCTGGACGTCCGCGACGACCCGCCGGTCGGCGTCGAGCACCGCCGTCAGGAACGGGGTCGTCGACAGCGCTGCGGAGATGTCCTCGGCGGCGAGGATCTGGCCGATCAGCGCCGTCTCGGTCCGCGTCGCACCCCGCTTGTAGGCCCCGGCGGCCCGCGCCGCGAGCCGGTCGCGTGCCTCCTCGAGCTCGGCCTCGGTCTCGGCGAGTTCCGCCTCGATGACGACCAGCTCGGCGCGCAACCGCCGCGCCTCGGCGCGGGCGT
>CAYSTY010000523.1:0-1908 GCA_964433685.1 uncultured Actinomycetota bacterium
CGCGACGATCGCGCTCATCGACGACCCGTCGCTGACCGCCACCGACCTGATGCGCCACCTGCCCGCGCCGGACTTCCCGACCGGTGCGCTGATCCTCGGCCAGGCCGGGGTGTACGACGCCTACACCACCGGTCGCGGCTCGATCAAGGTCCGGGCCGTGTGCACCATCGAGGAACCGCCCGGCAGGGGGGGCCCCGGGGGATCGGGTGCCGGGTCCCTGCGTGAGCGGATCGTGGTCACCGAGATCCCCTACATGGTCAACAAGACCACGCTGCTGCAGAAGATCGCGCAGCTGGTCGACGGCAAGGTCATCAGCGGGATCGCCGACCTCAACGACGAGTCGTCCTCGCGTCGTGGGATGCGCATCGTCATCGAGCTCAAGCGCGACGCGAACGCCCAGGTCGTGCTCAACCAGCTCTACAAGCACACCCAGCTCCAGGACACCTTCGGGGTCAACCTGCTCGCCATCGTCGACGGGGTGCCGCGCACCCTGACCCTCGACCAGGCGCTCACCCACTACATCGCCCACCAGGTCGACGTCATCGAGCGGCGCACCCGCTACCGGTTGCGCAAGGCGGAGGAGCGGGCCCACGTCCTCGAGGGTCTGCTGATCGCCCTCGACCACATCGACGAGATCATCACCATCATCCGCGGGTCGGCGTCGGCCGACGTGGCCCGTGGCACGCTGATGGACCGGTTCTCGCTGTCGGAGATCCAGGCCTCCGCGATCCTCGACATGCAGCTGCGGCGCCTGGCCGCCCTCGAGCGCCAGCGCATCCAGGACGAGTACGACGAGCTGCAGTCCATCATCGCCGACCTCGAGTCGATCCTCGCCGACCCGGAGCGGGTGCGGACCATCATCAAGGACGAGCTGCGCGAGATCGCCGACCGCTTCGGCGACGAGCGTCGCTCGCGGATCGTCCCCGACGAGGGGGCGATGACCGTCGAGGACCTCATCCCCGAGTCCGAGGTGGTGCTGACCCTCTCACGCGACGGCTACATCAAGCGCACCCCGGTCGACGCGTTCCGGACCCAGAAGCGCGGCGGCCGTGGGGTGCGCGGGGCGGAGATGAAGGAGGACGACATCGTGTCGACCCTCCTGACCTGCTCCACCCACGACCACCTGCTGGTGTTCACCAGCCTCGGCCGGGTCTACCGCATCAAGGCCTACCAGGTGCCGGAGAAGTCCCGCTCGGCCAAGGGCGTGTACGTCGCCAACGTGCCGGGGCTGGCGCTCGAGGCCGAGGAGCGGGTCGCGGCCATGCTGTCGATCCGCGACCTGTCCGCCGAGGACCGCTTCCTGGTCTTCGCCACCAAGCGAGGCACGGTCAAGCGCACCCGCCTCGACGCGTTCGACTCGCCGCGCAGCGTCCTGATCGCCATCAACCTCGCCGAGAGCGACGAGCTCATCGGCGTCGGCGTGACCGACGGGTCGCAGCACGTGATGCTGGTCTCGAGGTACGGCTACGCCATCCGGTTCGGTGAGGACGACGCCCGCGCGATGGGCCGGACCGCCGCCGGCGTCCGGGGCATGCGGCTCAAGGGCGAGGACGACGAGGTCCTGTCGATGTCCATCGTCGGTGACGAGGACAACGACACCGACGACTACCTGCTGGTGGTCACCGACCGCGGCTACGGCAAGCGCACCCCGCTGTCGAGCTACCCGGTGCAGGGCCGTGGCGGTCAGGGCGTCAAGACCGTCCAGCTCAGCGAGAAGCGCGGTGGTCTGGCCGGCGCACTGGCGGTGCCGTTCGAGGCCGAGGTGCTGCTCGTCAGCGACAGCGGTGTGGTCATCCGCATGGCCCTCGTGGACGTCGAACCGCGCAGCCGCGCGACCCAGGGCGTCCAGCTGATGAAGCCGGGCGAGGGTTCGTCGGTGGTCGCGGTGGCTCGGGTCGCCGAGGACGA
>CAYSTY010000524.1:0-1901 GCA_964433685.1 uncultured Actinomycetota bacterium
CGCACCGCGCTCGACGTGACGTTCACCATCACCAACACCGGTGACGTGCACGGTGGCGAGGCGGCCCAGGTCTACCTGACGCTGCCGGCCGAGGCCGACCAGCCCGCCCAGCGACTGGTCGGGTTCGACAAGGTGTACCTCGACCCGGGTGAGAGCGAGACCGTCACGGTCACGATCGACTCCGGCGCCTCCAACCACCCGTTCTCCTACTTCCAGCCGGTGAGCGACGACTGGGAGAACGACTGGGCCAAGGGTGACTGGGTCACCCCGGACGGCGAGTACACCGTGCACGTCGCACGGTCCGTCTCGGACATCGCCCTCGAGCAGTCGCTCGACGTGTCGTTCCCCGACGGTCCCGGTGAAGGTGGCGAGGGCGACATCCCGATCGAGGCCGAGGTGCCGGACTTCGCGGCCGAGCAGGGCTCGCTGACGCTGACCATCCACGAGTTCGGCGAGTCCGTCGACCTCGGTGTGGGCCGGCGCCAGGTGGACCGTGTCCGTTGGGACGGCAGCCTGCCGACCGTGGCGGTCACCGACACCCGGAACGACACGCAGGCCGGTGACTCCGGTTGGACCGTGTCAGGTCAGGCCAGGGACTTCACGAGTGACGACGACACGTTCAGTGCCGCGTACCTCGGTTGGCTGCCCTGGACCACGGCCGACGAGCGGCCCGGGGTCGAAGCAGGCCCGCGGGTCTGGGGACAGCTGAGGGGCGGGCCCGGCCTGGCCGAGCCGCAGACCCTCGTCTCCGCCACCGAGGAGGGACGTCGAGGCGCAGCCACGGCAGGTGCACACCTGCTCCTGGAGACGCCGCTCGACACCCCGCCGGGTGAGTACCGATCGGCGGTGAACCTCACCTTGTTCCCGGTCGACTGATCGACTCAGGTCGATGACGCCGGCCCGCCCCGCCCCGCCCCGGTCTCCGGGACGGCGGGGCGGGCCCGGCGCCCGGCACCGCGTCAGGACCTCCGGAAGACATGACGAGGCCACGACGCCGAGAGCATCACCGAGCGCCTGGACCGCGCTCGTGGACCCGCAACCAGGAGAGTCAATGATGACCAGACATCGTGGCCTCGGCCCCAGGGTGGCAGTTTCGACGTTCGCCGTCACCCTCGCCGTCGGCCTGACCGCACCACCTGCGTTCGCGCAGGACCAACAACAACCGTGGCGCGACACCGATCGCGCCGCGACCGAGCGCGCCGAGCTGCTGATCGACGCGATGACGCTCGACCAGAAGATCCAGCAGACCGGGATTATCCCGCTCGACGAGTCCGACGTCCTGGAGGGCTGTGAGTTCCAGGTCACCGGCCGGCACATCGAGGGGATCCCCGAGCTGGGCATCCCGACGGTGCGCATGACCAACGGCGGTACGGGCGTCAAGGGTGGTTCCTGCCAACCCGACCCGTTCGCGACCGGGCTACCGGCGACACCGGCCATGGCGGCGACCTTCGACCATGACGCCAACTACACGGTGGGCGAGATCCTCGGTGAGGAGACGTACGCCTTCGCCCACCAGGTCATGCTCGGCCCGGGCCTGAACCTCCTTCGCCTGCCGTACGCAGGGCGTGCGTTCGAGTACCCGAGCGAGGACCCCTACCTCGCCGGGGTGGTCGGCGTCGAGCAGGTGCGCGGCATCCAGGACCAAGGTGTCCAGGCCCAGCCCAAGCACCTGGCCTTCAACGAGCAGGAGCTGGAGCGCTGGACCTCCGTGTCGGTCGTGGAGTCCCGCGCCGCGCACCAGCTGTACCTGCTCCCCTTCGAGATGGCGATCAGGGACGGGAACGCGGCTTCGGCCATGTGCTCCTTCCCGGTCGTGAACGACGACTTCGCGTGCGAGAACGCCGACCTCATGCGGACCGTCATGGAGGACATGTGGGGCTTCGACGGCTGGATCATGAGCG
>CAYSTY010000525.1:0-1898 GCA_964433685.1 uncultured Actinomycetota bacterium
GCATCGCCGGCGAGGTCGAGGACCACGTCGTCGAGCTCGGCTCCGAGGGCCGCCTCATCCGCCTCCAGCTCGACGAGCTCATCGCCAGCGTCGCCGACGACCGTGAACTGCTCGTCCGCGACTACCTCGCCGACCGCCGTCGCAAGCTCTCGCGCGTGCTCGAGGACCTCGCCCGGCTGACCACCGACGAGCTGCTCGACACCGCCCGCGTCGCCGAGGTCCTCTCCCACGACCCCGACGCCCAGGACCGGGCCGTCACCCCCCGTGGCTACCGCCTGCTGTCGCGCATCCCGCGGCTCCCGGCGGTCGTCATCGAACGGCTCGTGGAACGCTTCGGCTCCCTGCCGCGCGCCATGGAGGCCACCCTCGAGGAGCTCGGTGAGGTCGAGGGCGTCGGGCCCGCCCGCGCCCGCAGCATCCAGGAGGGTCTGCGCCGACTCGCGGAAGCCTCCCTCCTCGAACGCTACGTCTGACCGGGCCTCGTCCGCGCCACCGGCGGGTCCGCCTGCGTGACGAAAACAGCGTTTGACCTGCGGTTCTCTCGCTCGGCCCATCGACGGCGGCCGTGGTCGTGTGGTACGGTCGTTGCCCATCCAGCACGCGCCGTGGTGCCGTGAACTCGTGTGGCTGCTCCCCACCCGCTCGCAGGACCGAGCCCGGTGGAGCGACGGCTGCGCGGCGGCCGGTCACCACCTCGACGCCCCTCGAGGGCACCGCAGGAGCGATCTCAGTGGCGTACAGCGTCGGCGACACCGTCATCTACCCCCACCACGGCGCCGCGGTGATCGAGCGCAAGGAAGCCCGGGAACTGAAGGGCGAATCGCGCGAGTACCTCGTCCTCCGCCTCACCTACGGGGATCTGACGCTGATGGTCCCGGCCGACGCCTGCGAGGAGGTCGGCATCCGGGACGTGGTCTCCAAGAAGGAGGTCGAGCAGGTCCTCGACGTCCTGCGCGAGCCCGAGGGCAAGGCTGCCGGCAACTGGTCGCGCCGGTTCAAGGCCAACTACGAGAAGCTGCGCTCCGGCGACATCTTCCAGGTCGCCGAGGTCGTGCGGAACCTCGCCGTCCGCGAGAAGGACAAGGGCCTGTCCGCGGGTGAGAAGCGCATGCTGACCAAGGCCAAGCAGATCCTGTTGTCCGAGCTCGCCGTGGCGATCAAGAAGGACGAGGAGAAGGCCGAGGAGCTCGTCGAGCAGACCCTGGCCGAGGCGCAGGTCTGACCGACCGCGCGGACGAGGGCGTGGCTCCTCGACGGCGTGAGCGCACGAACGGCGCGCTCGTCGCCGAGCTCTTGCGCCTCGGGGTGGTCCTGCTGCTGACCGCCGCCGGCTACGCCGTCGGTGGCGGCGTGGACGACTGGTTCGAGGTCGCCGACGCGGAGACCACGCGCCTGGTCGCCTCGGTGCTCGGTGCCCTGTTCGGCTACGTGCTCGGCGGCGTCGCCGGCCGCGCCATCGTGCGGCAGGTCGACACCGCGGCGTCCCACCTCCAGCGCGTGCCCGCCGCGCAGCTGATCGCGGCGGCGCTCGGCGCGGCCGTCGGTGGCCTGGCCGGCATCGCGGTCCTGCTGCCGGTGCTGCTGCTGCCCTTCCAGCGCTACACGGTCCCGATCGCGTTGCTGGTCGTCCTGGTCCTCGCGTACGGCGGCGGCCGGCTCGGGGCCCTGCGCGGCGCCGACCTCGGTCGGTACGTCGGCATGCGCGGTCGCCTCGAGGTGGCGACGCCGTCGCGCGGTGGCGGGGTCAAGCTCGTCGACTCGTCGGCCCTCGTCGACGGCCGGCTGGTCGAGGTCGCCCGTGCCGGCTTCCTCGAGGGGACGCTGGTGGTGCCCACGTTCGTGCTCGAGGAGGTCCAGCGGCTCGCCGACAGCGGCGACAAGCAGGTGCGCCGCCGCGG
>CAYSTY010000526.1:0-1892 GCA_964433685.1 uncultured Actinomycetota bacterium
ACGCCACCAGCCGTACCCACAACATCGACCCGCCGTCCGCAACGAGGAAGCGGGTACGGCGCGTGGCCCAAACGCCACCAGCCGTACCCGCTCCGGGGTGTGGTGCGTGCCTCAGTCCTCGTCGGCGGCTGACTCGGTGTCGGCGCTCGCCGCAGCGTCCTCGGCCGGCGCGTCCTCGGCCGGGGTGTCGTCGGCGTCCGCGTCGGGGGTGTCGACCACCTCGGGCGGGGCGTCGGTGATCAGGCCGTCCACGCGGGCGAGGCCGAGCTCGTCGAGCACGTCGTCGCTCGGGCCGCCGTCCACGTTCGCGGCGCCGACGATCGCGTCGATGGCCTTGCGGCGCATGATGTCACCGAGCAGGGCGGGCAGGCTCCCCTGCTGCTGGATGATCCGGGCGATCTCCTGCGGCGGCATCTCGTTGGCCTGCGCGTGCCGGACGATCTCACGGTCGATGTCGGCCGGGTCGACCGGCAGCTCGAGCTTGGACGCGAGCTCGTCGAGGACGAGCTGCGCCTTGACCGTGCCCTCGGCCTGCTCGCGGGCGTTGGCCTCGAACTCCTCGCGCGTCGTGCCCTCGAGCTCGAGCAGCTGTTCGACGTCGGCACCGAAGCGCTCGGCCTGGTGGTGGAGCTGGTGCATGCGCTCGTCGGCGTCGGCCGTGATCATGGCGTCGGGCAGGGTGACCTCGACGTTGGCGAGGTAGGCCTCGAGGACGTTGCCGCGCAGGTCGTGCTGGGCCTGGATGATGCTGCGCTTGAGCAGCGCGTCGCGCACGTCCTTGCGCAGCTCCTCGATCGTGTCGAACTCCGACGCGGTGGTCGCGAAGTCGTCGTCGAGCGCCGGCAGCTGCTTCTCGCGCACGTCCTTGACGGTGACGGTGAAGCTCGCCTCGGCGCCGCCGTGCTCGGGGTAGCCCTCGGGGAGGGTGTCCTCGTAGCTGAACTCGTCACCGGCGGACCGGCCGACCGCCTCCTCGTCGAGCTTGGGGGTGACACCGCCGGAACCGACCTCGTAGAGGGCGTCCTCGACGCGGGCGTCCTCGAGCTCGGTCCCGTCCACCTCGACGCGCAGGTCGAGGGTGATGAGGTCACCGTCGGCGGCGGCGCGTTCGACGACCTCGACCTCGGCGAAGCGTTCGCGCATCTGCTCGAGCTGCGCGTCGACCTCGGCGTCGTCGACGTCCCACTGCGGGAAGCTGACCGTCAGGCCGGTGTGGTCGGGCAGGTCGAGCTCCGGACGGACCTCGACGGTGGCCGTGAACGTGCAGCCGTCCTCCTCGGTGAAGGTGTCGATCTCCACCTCGGGCTGGCCGACGGGGATGATGCCCTCGGACCGGATCGCCTCGGCGTAGTAGTCGCTGAGGTTCGAGTCGAGCGCCTGGGCGCCGATGGCGCCCTCACCGAGCCGCTGCTCGATCAGACGCCGAGGCGCCTTGCCCGGGCGGAAGCCGGGCACGGTCATCTGCTTGGCCAGTTCGCGGGCGGCCCGATCGAAGGCCTGCTTCACGCGCTTGGGCTCGACCTCGACGGTGAGCTTGATCTTGACCGGGTCGAGGTTCTCGACGGACGTCTTCACGGGCGGTGGTTCCTCGGTCGACGGGGACGCACCGGCGAGCGCCCGGAGGAGGGCAGGACGGGGCGGCTCGCGGCACGCAGTGGAAGCGCTCCGACGGGCGGAGCGGACCGCGATGGTTCCAGGTCGCTCCCCCGGTGTCCATCCAGCGTGCGTCCGGCCGGCCCAGGTCCTGCGTCCGGCGGGCGCTGCCGACCGGTCCGAGGGCCCGGTGTGGACCGGAGGGCCCGGCCCCAGCGGCTAGCCTGCGGCGTTCCGGGATGTAGCGCAGCTTGGTTAGCGCACCTGCTTTGGGAGCAGGGGGTCGCCGGTTCGAATCC
>CAYSTY010000527.1:0-1889 GCA_964433685.1 uncultured Actinomycetota bacterium
GGTGCTGCAGCGCGTACAGCCCGAAGTAGGTCAGCCGTGCGACGTCCTCACCGGGCGCGTAGATGCCGAAGACCCCGCACTCCTCGCGTGGCCCCTCGGCGTAGCCGGCGAGGTCGACGCCCTCGGGCAGCGGCTCGGGGGGCAACGGTCCGGGGGGCAACGGTTCGGGGACCGCGGCGCCGTCGCCGGCGAGGTGCTCGGACACGTGGCTGCTCCGCCGACGGGTGGGGTCGGCCGGAGCGTACCGACGCTCGTCATGGCGGCGGTGCTTCGTCCGGGGTGGTCGCCGGCGCCGGGCAGCGACGCTCGCTCTGCCAGCGCCGCCGCCACTCGAAGTGCCACCACTCCCACTCGAGGGTCCTGCACAGGCCGTAGTTCGCGCCGTGGACCTGGAGCCAGTCCGCGCCGGGACCGCTGTCCAGGTCGATGGCCAACCCGCGGACGTGCATCGACCGGTCGGGCGGGAACACCCAGTGCAGCGCCTCCTCGCGCGACCCGCGTTCCGCGATCTCGGTCTCCAGGAGGGCGAGCTGCTCGTCCGCGCTGCGGTACCCCGAGACGATGCCCAGCTCCACCCCTGCCGTGGACGCGACCAGCCGGGCCTCCTCGAACGCCGCGACGAGACCGGGGTCGAGGCCACCCGTCTCGACCTCGCGACCGCGCTCGAGCGGCCCGACGGCGCCGTCACCGGTCGTCGTCTGCGGCTCCGACGACCCCTCGTCGCCTCGGGTCGGGTGGCCGACGTCACCGAGCAGCGACCAGCCGACGAGGACGGCCGCGACCACCGCGACGAGGACGACCGCGGCCGCGAAGGTCGAGACGGTCGAGCCACGCGGCCCACGCCGCGGTGACCGCCGCGCCGCCGAGGGCGGCGTGCCGAGGGGTGACCAGGTGGTGGGAGGCGGTGGCGCGGCGGGAGGCGGTGGCGCAGCGGGAGGCGGTGGCACGTTGGTGGCCCTCTCGGGAGACGGGGTTCGGGGGACGGCAGGTGCCACCGTCGGTCCGGCACGTCGCGGTGAGGTCGGAGACGTGTCACGGTTCTGTCACGGTCCCGGCCCGGCGACGGCGGCGTCCGTACGCTCGGGACGTGTCCCGCCTCCTCCTGGTCGACGACGACCGCGCTGTCCGCGACGCCCTCTCCCTGGCGTTGCGTCGCGCCGGCCATGAGGTCGTGGCGACGGCGACGGGTGAGGAGGGCCTGGCCCACTGGCGCCGTGACCGGCCCGACCTGATCCTGCTCGACGTGATGCTGCCTGGACGGGACGGGCTCGAGGTGTGCCGCATCATCCGGGCGGCGGACGACACCCCCATCGTGATGCTCACGGCCCTCGACGACCCCGTCGACATCGTCGTCGGTCTCGAGGTCGGCGCCGACGACTACGTGACCAAGCCGGTCGAACCGCGGGTCCTGAGCGCGCGCATCAAGGCCGTGCTGCGACGTGCCGAGGCGGTCCCTGCGGCGATGCCGATCACCGTCGCCGGCCTGGTGGTCGATCGGGCAGCGATGCGGGTCACGCGTGACGGGGTCGAGCTGCACCTGACACCGACCGAGATGAAGCTGCTGCTCGAGTTCGTGGCTCGGCCGGGCCAGGCGTTCACGCGCGAGCTGCTGCTCCAGCGGGTGTGGGACTACGACCACCTCGGCGACTCGCGCCTGGTCGACGCCGCCGTGCAACGGCTACGCGCCAAGATCGAGACCGACCCGGCCGACCCACAGCTCATCCGGACCGTCCGGGGGGTCGGCTACCGGCTCGACCGACCGGAACGGGCGTGAACCGGCCGCGTCCGCCGCGCGGCCTGCGGGCGCAACTCGTGGCCTCGTTCGTGCTGCTCTCGGTCCTCGCGACGCTGCTGGTCGCGCTGAGCGCCACCTACCTGCGGCGCCAGGC
>CAYSTY010000528.1:0-1887 GCA_964433685.1 uncultured Actinomycetota bacterium
GCCACGAGGTTCCCGGACCCGTCGAGGGCGTCGGCGCCGGTGGCGATCCGCAGCCGGCCGATGCGCCAGTGGAGGTCCGTGGTCGTGGCGAAGTCCCCGACCTGGATGGCGTTCAGGTTCGTCGTGCCGGTGTTCTGCGCGGCCGACGTGAACGCGTGGACCTCGGTGTCGTCGGCGCTGCGAGTGAGGCGGTACAGGTACTGGCCGTTGCTGGTGGTGGTGCCGACCTTCGCCCCGAGCCTCATGACGTGCTTGACGCCGGTGCCGATGGCGGGTGCGGCTGAGGCGTTCCCGTCGGCGGCGTTGCGCAGGGTGATAGCGCGGGCGGTGGAGATGAGGAGGTTGCCCTGCTTGCCGGCGGACCGCAGGGTGAGCATCTCCATGACGGCTTCGGGCGACCCGACGAGCTCGAGCTCGAACGCCATGCTGACGGCGTTGGTGGCGGCAAAGCCTTGGTTGAACCAGCAGGCGACGTCGACGGCGGCGAACTCGACGTACTTGTACCCGCTGTCCTCGTGGATGGTGGGGGTGCCGGTGACGAGGGTGTGGTGGGCGGTGGTGACGGGGTCGCCGTGGCCGAGGCCGGTGTAGGGGTACTCGAGGATGCTCATCGCTGGCTCGCCGCCCCTTCGATCTCGGCCGCGGGCAACGGGTCGCCGGTCGACGTCGTGAGGTTCGTGAACGTCGTGGCGGCCTTCGTCTCGGGGCTCATGCGGATGTTCGCGTTCCGGGAGTCGGTGAACGAGCACGTGTCGATGACGATGCCGGTCATGGCGCCCTTGCCGATGTCGCCGGTCTGGATGTGGGAGTAGGGGTTGCCCTTGAACGCGACCCGCTGCATGACGACCCCGGCGACTGGGTGGTGTTCGTCATGAGCAGCCCGAAGTTCCCGCCGACGGCCCCGTCGGTGCGCCCGCTGACGGGCCCGAGGCCGGAGTCGATGACCATGTCGCGGAAGACGTGCCCTGACCCGCCGTGCGCCTGGATGCAGTCGTTGTGCGTGCCGTCGGACTGGCGGGGGTCGACGGCGAACCAGCGTGATCGTTCGATGACGCCGCCCTCGAACACGGCGTTCTGGTGGTTGATGCTGAGGAGGTCGACGCAGTCGTGGACGTAGAAGCGCCGGAAGGTCGCGTCCCACGCGTACACGCCGTAGACGCCGGCGGACGGGTGCGTGGGGGCGACCTCGAAGTCCTCGATGATGACGTTGGACTTGCCCAGGCCCCACAGCTTGACGCCGACGTGGTCGGTGGTGGTGCCGGGATTGGGGTCGGGGCCCATGAGGACGCGGACGTTGCGGACGTGGATGTTCTGGATGTTGTTGCCCGACGTGACGAGGCACCCGGTGATGTCGAGGTTATCGATGATGGTCGGGTTGCTCGGCGTGCCGTTGAGGGCGGACGTCAGGACGAGGTTGCCGGAGTGCGTGGTGCGGCTGACGCCGGTGATGACGCCGACGTTCTCGCCGGGCACGGGCGTGTCACCCGGGGCGAACCGGGCGGGTCCGTGCACGTTCCCGGCGGCGTCGACCCACTGGCCCGCCTGGGTGATGAGGGTCGGCACGGGTCACACCGTCTTGAGCCACACGCGACCGTCGGGCAGGCCGGACGGGTCGGGCGGGGTGGGGCCGTAGCCGAGGAAGACGAGTCCGCCGAGGGCGGTCGCGTCGGCCTTGGTGGCGAGAGCGGCGGCCTGGGCGGTGCTGACGGGCTTCGCGGCGTCGGACGTGTTGTCGACGTTGCCGAGCCCAACGTCGCCCTTGGCGAGCGTCACGTTCGACGACAGCGCCTTGCCAGCGACGGTGCGGGTGGTCGGCACGGCGGACACGTCCGCCGCGGTGAGCGTCACGTCCGAGCTGAGCGCCTTGCCCGCGACCGTGCGCGCGGT
>CAYSTY010000529.1:0-1882 GCA_964433685.1 uncultured Actinomycetota bacterium
CGCGACCCGGCCACGGCCGCGGCGGCTTCCTCGCAGCGCGCGTCGACGACGAGATGCAGCCCCCGCGACTGCAACCCGTTGGCTCCACCGACCCCGACGACCGCCAGCCCCGCGCGTCGACGACGAGATGCAGCCCCCGCGACTGCAACCCGTTGGCTCCACCGACCCCGACGACCGCCAGCCCCGCGCGTCGACGACGAGATGCAGCCCCCGCGACTGCACCCCGTTGGCTCCACCGATCCGAGCAGCGCGCCGACGACCCGCGCCGATCACCACGGATCCGAAGGCGGCCAGGGACGCGCGACGCCCCGGCCGTGGTGGCCGGGGCGTCGCAGGTGCGTTCCCCTGATGGTGGTGCGGTGGAGGACACCGGATCGGTCCGGACCTGCAGGGGGCTCAGGGTCCGGACCGACCCGGCGGTCAGGCGGCCAGGCGCCGCTTGAGGGCGAAGCCCAGCCCGCCAGCGGCCGCGAGGGCCACGAGCGCGAGGACCACGAGCAGCGGGGTCGACGGACCTTCCTCGGTACCGACGCCAGCGACGTCGAACTGGAAGACGGTCGTCGAGTCAGCACCCTGGGCGATGCCGTAGGGCGCAGCGCCCTCCTTGCCCCGGGCGATGACGGCCTTGATCTGTTCGTAGTCCTGCGACGCACCCTGGCGACCGGAGGAGACACCAGCGATCAGCTGGCCCTCGAAGCCCTCCTGGAGCGCCACGGTCCCGTCGGCGAGGCTGGTACCACCCTCCTCGGCGGCGTCGAGGCCTTCGGCCAGGGTGACCGAGCCCTCGGCAGCGTCACCGAGACCGTCGGCGAGCTGCGCCGCCCCGTCGTCGAGCTGGACCATGCCGTTGGCGAGGGTCCCGACCCCGTCCGCTGCGGTGCGCGCACCGGCGGCGAGCTCGGTCGAACCGTCGTCGAGCTGCGTGAGACCACCGACGAGGGTCCTGGACCCCTCGGACGCATCCCCCAGACCGTCGGCGAGGGTCTTGGAACCATCGCCGAGCTGGGCGAGACCACCGTTGAGTGCGGCGAAGCCCGGCATCGCTTCCTGGTCGAGGGAGTCGCTGAGCCCCTCGGCGAACCCGGTCGCGAACTGACTCGAGAGCTGGTCGAAGCTGCCCGACACCGTGGCGGCGAACCCCTCGGCGAACTGCGGCGCGAACACCTCACCGAAGGTCTTGAACCCGCTGTTCAGCAGCGGACCGGCCTGGGCGACGAAGCCCTCGCCGAACAGCGCTGCGAACTGGGCCATCCCCGCCTCGAAGGTGGGCTTGAACCCGGCGACGAAGCCCGCGACGAACTCCGGCGCGAAGGTCTCGAAGCCCGCGTTCAGTTGCCCACCGAGGCTGTCGGCGAGGACCCCCGCGACGACCGGCGCCAGGGCCGGGTTCGCCAGGAACGGTTCGAGCTGCGCGGGAGCCTGCGCCTTGACGCCCTCCACCAGCGCTGGCGTGATGTTGGCCTTGAGCGCAGCCGCGAGCGCGGGTGCCATGCCCGTCTCCGGGTGCTGCAGACCGGCGAGGACCTGCGGGATGAACAGGTCGATCCCGTTCTGCTCGAGACCCGCCACCAGAGCCGGCTTGATCTGCGCGAGCAGCTCCGGTCCGAACTGGCCCTGCAGGGCCGCGATCAGGTTCTCTTCGAGGCCTGCCTCCAACCCGCCCTGCAGACCCGGGAGCACCGTGCCCTGGAGGGTCGTACCGAGGTTCTCCTCGATGCCTTCCTCGACCGAGTCCGGCAGACCGGCGATGCCGGCCTCGAGCTGCTGGCCACCGGCTCGAGCGTCACCGAGACCGTCACGGAGGGTGCCAGCACCATCGGCGAGCTGGCCGAGGCCGCCCGAGAGGGTGGTCGCGCCGCCGCGGGCCGTGGACAGACCGTCG
>CAYSTY010000530.1:0-1879 GCA_964433685.1 uncultured Actinomycetota bacterium
GGCGGTAGTCGCGGTGCTCGGCCATCTTCTCGAAGCCGCGGTGCATGTAGCCGATGACCGGCGTCGCGGCCTTGACCCGCTCACCGTCGAGCTCGATGACGATGCGGAACACCCCGTGCGTGGCCGGGTGGGCCGGCCCGATCGAGACCGACATGTCCTGGGTGGCGAACTGACCGCCGCCCTCGACGACCTCGAGGGCCATCGTCTCACCCGGAGCGGTCCCCGGGTGCAGCTGCTCGCGCGTGGAGAGGTCGCTCACGTTCGATCCTCGTCCGTCTCGGCCTGCGGGTCGGCCGGGTCGCCGTCGGCGCCGGTGTCCCCGCGCGGGATGGCGTCCTCGTCCGGGCTGGCGTCGGCGCGTTCGTCGGCACGGGGGGCGGTGTCGTCGCCCCGTTCGGCCGCGCCGCCGTCCGCGGAGGCGACGCCGCCGATCTCGGGCTCGTTGGCGGTGGGGCCACCGGCGGCGGTCGCCGCCTCGGCCTGGACCTCGGCGCGGCGCTCCTCGGCCTTGCGGGCACGCGCCTCCGCCTGACGTTTGCGTGCCTCGTCCGCGGTCTGCTTGGCGGCGGAGGCAGCACCGTCGTCGGTGCTGCCGTCGGGCGCCTGACGCTCCTCGACCTTCTGCGCCGCGGCGTCGGCCTCGTCGGTCGCGGCCTCGGCGGCGGCCTGCACGGCGGCGTCGGACGCCTGTTCCTCGACCCGCTCGGCCTCGTGCTCGAGCTCACCGGCGAGCACCGCGCCGGAATCGGAGGCGAGTTCGGCGTCCTCGGCCCGGTCGGCGACGGCCTCGCCCGACCCGGTCGCCGGCTCGGGCAGGGGGTTGGCGAGCTTGGCCTGCTCGGCCATGGCCTTGTCGAGCTCGTACGGGCCGGGGGCGTCGCCGAGGCGGGGTTCGCGCTCGATGACGTTGCCGTCCTCGTCGAGCTCGGCCGGTTCCTTGACCCCCGGCCACGGCTTGGCGACCCGGGTGGCCAGCGGGAAGTCCTTGCGCAGCGGCCAGCCCTCGAAGTTCTCCACCGTCAGCAGACGGGGCGCGAGGCCCGGGTGGCCCTCGAACTCGATGCCGAACATGTCCCAGGCTTCGCGCTCGGACCAGTCGGCACCACGGAACAGGCCGGTGACCGACGGCAGGGTCGGTGCCTCGCGGCCGCCCGGGCACAGCGTGCGCAGGGCGACCCGCGTCCCGAACGAGGTCGCGTACAGGACCAGGACGACCTCGAAGCCCTCCTCACGCGCGTCGATGCCGATGAGGCAGTCGAACATGTCGTAGGCGAGCTGTTCCTCGTCCCGGCAGCGTTCGGCGACGTCGGCCCAGCGTTCGGGCGCGACGTACACGGTCACGGTGCCGTGGGCATCGGTGACGCGCAGGACGGCGTCGTCCCCGAGGCGCTCGCGCAGCAGCGTGACCTGCTCGTCGGGGCTGAGGGCGCGGTCCTGGCGCGCGAGGACGGATCCGGCCACGTCAGGCTCCCGGGATGACGGGGGGTTCGGTCGTCGCGCCGACGGTGAGCGGGTCGCGTCGGCGTTCGGCGATCCGGTCCTTGAGCGACTCACCCTGGATCTTGGACTGCAGCGCGATGATCCCGTCGAGCAGCGCCTCGGGACGCGGCGGGCAACCCGGCACGTAGACGTCCACCGGCAGGATCTGGTCGACGCCCTTGGTCACCGAGTAGCTGTCCCAGTAGGGACCGCCGCAGTTGGCGCACGAGCCGAAGGAGATGACGTACTTCGGCTCGGGCATCTCCTCGTACAGGCGGCGCAGCGCGGGCGCCATCTTGTCGGTGAGCGTGCCGGAGACCACCAGCAGGTCAGCCTGCCGCGGCCCGTGGGCGAAGGGGATGACCCCGTGACGGATGAAGTCGTGACGTGCCGTCGACGC
>CAYSTY010000531.1:0-1878 GCA_964433685.1 uncultured Actinomycetota bacterium
CCACGGTGTGCGACTTGTTGAAGCCGTACTCGGCGAACTTCTCGATCATGTCCCAGAGTGAATCCATCAACCTACGGTCGTAGCCGCGCTCGATACCGCTCTGGACGAACTGATCCGCGAACGACTCCATCAGGTCGCGCTTCTTCTTGCCGACCGCCTTCCGCAGGCCGTCGGCGTCCGACATGGTGAAACCCGCCACGTCGGTGGCGATCTTCATCACCTGCTCTTGGTACACGCAGTTGTGGACGACGATGCCGTTGGCGACGAAGCTGTGGATGCCTTCGACGGTGAGGTCGTAGACCCGCTGAAGGCCTGCCGGCTCGATGGCGACCACCATCTCCCAACGATCACGCAGATCGAGCCCGAGCGCGAGCGCGTCGTCCAACTGTCGGGCGACCCGCTCCGAGATCCATCGCTTCTCACTGTTGAAGATGGTGTGGCGCTCGACGCCGGTGCGTCGACTGATCTCCCGCTGGGACAGACCCGTCCGTTCGAGTGCTTCCAGCACGGTGGCACGGTCGTACTCACCGAGGCGGGAACGGCTCGAGAACCCGACATCCGCCTTGGGACTGAGCATCCGTGCTTGCACCACGCGGAAGGCGACCGAGTCGTAGACGTGCACCTGGTACGCGACCCCGTCGCGGCAGTCCGCTTGCGCGTAGCTGGACACCCGCGCGGGGATGCCCAACCGGGCGAGCAGTTCCTGGAGCCCCTCAGCCAGGTCGCGACTGATCGTCTTGACGTAGGCGAAGCGCTCACCGACGTGGCCGTCGCAATCCCAGTACGCGGCCAGGAACGTCGCGACCCCCCGCGCGTCGGCCCCCCAGACGTAGGCCGGGATCGTCTTGGTCGCACTGTTGCGTCCCTGCACGTCCTCCGCGCGCAGGAACGCCAGGAGCGAGCTCGGGCGGTGGTAGTCCCCCGACCCGTCATCGAACACGCTCAGCTGGGTCGAGCGATCGCGTTCGTAGCGTCGGACGACGCACGAAGGGAACGCCCTGGCGACGCGGGTCTCGAAGTCGTCCAACAACATCGGCTCGACGTTGTGGAACGAGATGTTGGACCGCGAGGAGACGCTGCCATCTGCGAGGAGGTAGCCGAGGACCCGGAGCTTGTCCGCATCACGGGGCGTGCCATCGACCGCGTGCACCTGCGGCGTCGCGACGGCGTCGCCTGGCCGGAGATCGCCGGCTGGGGTCCAACCCGTCGGCGTCAGGACGCGATGGTCAGGTGTCAACGTGAGTGTCCGACCCGACCTCGTCGCGACCCTAAGCGTCTCTCGGATGCCGTTGTCGATCCAGTGCGTGACCTTCCCGCGTTCCCCGTGGGCCCCCTGGACGAGGAAGCCGCGATCCCTCGCTGCATCCACACGGAGCCGTTCTCCTGACTCCACGTCGACCACGATCGTGTCGCCGGTGACGCACACCCCGTACGTGTCACCGAGGATCGCCTCGAGGTCGGGGTGGTCGTAGGTGACCGCCTCGTGGCCGTTCTTGCGGTCGGCGTAGGCCACGTGCATGTTCATCGACAGCGGGCCGGGCCGGTACAGGGCGAGCAGCGCCGAGATGTCCTCGAACCGGGTGGGCTTGAGCTTGCGGACCAGGGCCTGCATGCCGGTCGAGTCGAGCTGGAACACCCCGAGGGTGTGGCCCGTGCCGAGCATCTCGTAGGTGTGCGCGTCGTCCATCTCGCCGAGGAACGCCGGATCGTCGAGATCGAGTTCGACCCCCCGGTTGGCGGCGATGTGGCGTTCGGCGTCGGAGAGGACGGTGAGGTTGCGCAGGCCCAGGAAGTCCATCTTGAGCAGGCCCAGCGCCTCGGCCGCGTTCATCTCCCACTGGGTGACGATCTCGCCGTTGTCGGTGCGCAGCAGCGGCA
>CAYSTY010000532.1:0-1875 GCA_964433685.1 uncultured Actinomycetota bacterium
GCCCGTCGGGGAGCCCGACGACCTTCAGCGGCCCGGTCGCGATCGCGTCGAAGGCCGGGTTGCCGAACGCGTTGCCCTGCACGATCCCGTCGTGGTTGCCGTACACCGAGTACCACGGGCACGGCAGCCCGACCGGCGTGAACGGCGAGACGGCGAGGTCGAGCATCTCGGGCCGGTCCGGGTAGCCGAGGTCGGCCTTGTAGCGGTCGACCCGGCCGGTCGCGTCGGGGTGGTAGTAGGCCGGGTCGAAGCTGACGGCGTCGTCGTCCTGCACACCCTCGTAGCGGTCCGGGTCGCCGGAGTTGAACGCGACGGGCCGGCCGCCGTCCATGACGGCGAGGAACCAGTCGAGCTCGTTGCGCTGCTGGTTGTCGGTCGAGTCGCCGGTGGCGACGGCGGCGTCGAAGGGCCGGCCGGTGACCGGTCCCGCGCCGACCCGGCGCAGCGCCCGCGCCATCGCGTCACCGACGTGGCCGCACAGGGTCTCCTGCGGCCGCCACGCGGACGAGAACACGCCGGGGTTGGCGGGCGCCGGGTCCTCGAGCCGGTCGGTGAACTCCACCCGCAGCGGTGACTGCCCGTCGATGACGTGCACGTCGGTGAGGTGCACGATGGTCGCCAGCGCCGCGCGGCGGTCCTCCCGTCCGGGCTTCGGGGTGACGAGGTCGGCGCGGACCTCGTGCGGCTCGCCCGGGCCGTCGCTGAAGGTCCGGTAGCCGTCCCCGACCGGGACCAGGGTGCGTTCGAGGGTCGTGCCGGTCGGGTCGACGACGCTGCCGCGGGTGCGGGCGATCGCCTCGGCGCGGGCACGGGCCACCTGCGCCCACGGACCGCTCGTGCCGAACACGGTCGCGGCGGCCGCCACGGCGCCGACCGTGCCACCACGTGCGAGGAAGCTGCGCCGATCCACCGTCCGCTCCGTCCGGTCCCACGGGGTGCCGCCCCGTGTGGGCGGCTCCCGTCCGGGAGAACGAACCGGACCGCGACGCGTGACGCGGGCACGGGCACGAACGGCCGCAGTGGTGCGCGTCACCAGGGGTGCGCGTCACGCGGACCGGCGTGGACGGCCGGGTCGCCCGACGTAGCATCCCGGTCGTGTCCCTCACCGACCTGCTCGCGACCGTCCCCCAGCCCGGCCGGCTGGGGTGGATCGGCGTGCGCACCTCCCGCGGCGGCCCGGTCGAGGTGCGCAGCGAGGTCGAGGCGGTCGCCGGCGTCGGCCTGGCCGGCGACCGGTACGCGGCCAAGCGCCGCGACCCGTCGCGCCCGCCGGGCAAGCGGCAGGTGACCCTGTTCCAGGCCGAGCACCTGACGGTGGTGGCGGCGCTGCTCCGACACGACGAGGTCGACCCGGTCCTGGTCCGCCGCAACCTCGTGGTCGAGGGCATCAACCTCGCCGCGCTGGACAAGCGCCGGTTCCGCATCGGCGAGGTCGTGCTGGAGGGAGCCGGTCCGTGCCACCCGTGCTCCAAGATGGAGCAGCCGGACGCGCTCGGACCCGGCGGGTACCAGGCCCTGCGCGGGCACGGCGGTTACTGCGCCCGCATCCTCACCGGCGGGACGCTGCACGTCGGCGACGAGGTCGACCTGCTGCCACCCGGGGACGGTCCGCTCGGCGCCACCAGCCCGGAGGCCGTCGGTTCCACGACCGGCTGACGCCGGGCGGGGTCAGGTGAGGACGGCGCGGGCGTCCTCCGGGGTCGACGGCGGCTGGCAGCGCGGGTCGGCCCGGAACCAGGAGCGTTGCCGGCGGGCGTAGCGCCAGGTGCGGGTCGCGATGGTGGACGCGAGGTCGGCCTCGGCGAGCTCGCCGTCGAGGACCGCGAACGCCTCGGCGTACCCGATGGCCTGCCGGGCGGTGCGCGACAGCGGACC
>CAYSTY010000533.1:0-1873 GCA_964433685.1 uncultured Actinomycetota bacterium
AGCCGAACTCGACGTGCACACCGGCCGCGAGCAGCTCGGCCAGCGGGAAGGCGCGATCGGTCCGGCCGGGCCACAGTCGCTCGGCCACGTCGCGGTCGTCGATCAGGTGGGCGGGCTGGACCCCGACGGCGAGCCCGGGTCGGGCCAGCCGCGGCACGTCGGCAGGTGCGATCAGCTGGGCGTGCTCGATCCGGCCGCGCGCGCCGGTCGCCTCGAAGGCGTCGATGGCGAGGGCGACGGCCCGGTCACCGATGGCGTGGACCGCGGTCTCCAGACCGTGGTCGGCGGCGCGACGGAGCAGGTCGTGCAACTGGTCGGGTGGGGTCTCCAAGCGGCCGGTCCCGGCGTCGCCGGCGGCGCCGGGTGGGTACGGGTCGTGACACAGGGCCGTCCGTGAGTTGAGCGAACCGTCGACGAAGACCTTGAGCGGGCCGACGCTCACCAGCCCGTCGCTGCCCGGCACCACCGCGCCGGTCGGGAGCCCGCGGCCGATGGCGGTGTCGAGGTGGTCGGGGTAGACGGTCGTGACGATCCGCAGCGGCAGCCGGCCGGCGGTGACCCGACGCTGCCAGTCCGGCAGGCCGTCGCCGAACTCGAAGTCGATGATCCCGGTGATGCCGCGTGCCGCCGCCGCGGTGAGGGCGTCGGCCACGAACCCGTCGACGGTGTCGCGGTCGAGGTCCTCGAACAGCCCGATGGCGCGGTAGCAGTCACGTTCCTGCAGCACGCCCGTCGGGTGGTCGGCGGCACCGACCCGGCGCAGGCCTGCAGGACTGCACCACGCGGTGTGCAGGTCGATGCTGGTGATCAGCACCGCCCGGCCGGGGACGACCTCCTCGAGCAGGTCGGCGTGCGGTTCCTCGTGCCACGATCCGTAGCGGAAGCCCCACCCCACGAGCGGTTCGCTCGCATCGGTGCCCGCGGCGGCCGCGGCGACCATCGTCGCCGCTTCGCGCGGTCCGGAGGCCGCGCGCACGTCGATGCGACGGCGTGCGACCGCCCACTGTGCGAGGTGGGCGTGACGGTCCCACAGCCCGGGCACGACGGCGCGACCGTCGAGGTCGATCCGCGGCACGCCGGCCGGGACCTCGCTGTCCGCCGGTCCGACCGAGCGGACCCGTCCCCCACCGACGACGATGGTCCGAGGTCCGGCGGCGCCGGGCAGGCGGGCACCGGTGAGCACCAGCACCTCGGGGGTGCCGCTGGCCGCGGAGGGGACGTGGTCGGACATCCCGCGGAAGCTAACCGCTGGGCACCGGCGCGGACGGCAGTCCGACGACGCGGTCGCGCCCCTCGGACTTGGCGGTGTAGAGGGCGAGGTCGGCGCGGCGTTGCAGGGCGCGGCGGCCCTCGTCGTCGGGGGCGAGCGTGGCGACCCCGATGCTCGCGGTGAGACGCCCGATGGTCGGGAACGGCGCGGACCCGATCGCGGTCCGGCAACGCTCGGCCAGTTCCATCGCGGCCGCGTGGTCGGCGAGGTGGGCGACCACCAGGAACTCCTCGCCGCCCCACCGTCCGACGAGGTCGGTCTCACGGCAGGTGGTCACGAGGCGCTGCGCGACCTCGCGCAGCACGGTGTCGCCGACGTCGTGACCGAAGGTGTCGTTGACGACCTTGAAGTGGTCGAGGTCGACGATCAGGACCGACAGCGTGTGGTCCTGGCGCCGGGCCTGCGCGATCTGGCGGTCGAACTCGTCGTCCAGGCGGCGTCGGTTGGCCAGGCCCGTGAGCGCGTCGGTGCCCGCCTGCACCGCGAACCGGGCCGCTTGGTGTCGCGCCACCGTCAGCTGCTCGAACCGTGACGCGAGCACCCACAGCAGGACGATCGACACCGCGAAGACCGCGGCCAGGTTGATCACGATCACGGCCAGGG
>CAYSTY010000534.1:0-1871 GCA_964433685.1 uncultured Actinomycetota bacterium
GCCTCGGTGGGGTTCGGGGTCGGGCTCGTGGCGTGGATCGCCGTGCAGGTGACGCTCTTCGAGTTCAGCTGGCTGCAGCCGCTGATGCTCACCACCGGTGCCGCGATCATCGGCCTGGCGTCGACCCGGTCCGTCCGTCGTGACCTCGCCGTGAACGCTGAGACCACCGGACCGCCAGCGCACGAGGAGCGCGACCATGACCGCCCAGCACGTCCCCGTCCGCTCCGAGGCACCACGACCGTGGACCGAGCCACCGCGGGAGGACCGACCCGCGACACGTGACCCGTCGGTGCTGCGGTTCTTCGTCCTCACCTTCGTCCTCGGCTGGGGCGCCGGGGTCGCGATGGTCCTGTTCCAGGACCGGATCGAGGCGCTGTTCGGCCCCATCGGCTACACCAACCCGGCGTTCATCCTGGTCGTGTACTCCCCGGCCCTGGCCGGGCTCCACCTCGTCTGGCGACACCACGGGTTGCGCGGACTCGCCCGCTTCGCCCGCCGGCTGACGTGGTGGCGGATGCCCGTCGCGTGGTGGGTGTTCCTGCTCGCCGCGCCGGCCGTGTTCTACGTCGCGGCCGCGATCACGGGCACGCTCGGCGATCCGTTCCCGTACGCACCCTGGCACGGCGTGCTCCCCGCGCTGGCGTTGACGTTGGTCATCGGACCGGTCGAGGAGCTCGGCTGGCGCGGCGTAGCCCTGCCACTGCTCCAGCGGCGGTTCGCGCCGCTGTGGTCGGCGCTGATCCTCGGCACCGTCTGGGCGGTCTGGCACCTACCGGCGTTCCTCCTCAGCGGGACCGAGCAGAGCGCGTGGGACCTCGGCCCGTTCGTGCTCGGCGTCGTGGCGCTGGCCGTGATCGTCACCCCGATGTTCAACGCGTCCGGAGGCAGCCTGCTGATCCCGGCGTTGTTCCACTTCCAGATGAACGGTGACGCCTGGCCCGACGCGCAGCCGTGGGACATGTACCTGTTCGTCCTCGTCGCGGTCGTCGTCGTGATCGTCGACCGCAGGTCGATGTTCGACCGTCGCGGGGCGGCGACCCAGCTGCTCGCCGATGCGCCACCTCGGCGGTGAGCCGCCTCCGCGGTGAGCCGCGCCTGACGGCGGCTCACGGCGCACCGTCGTCCCCGCCGAGGTCCGGGATCGTGATGGCCCCATCGCCGGCGAGCGGGAACCCGGGGTTGTGGGCGATCTCCCACACGCGCCCGTCTGGCCCGACTTTGACACGAGATCTGCATAACCGCAGGTCAGCGGCTTGGGGCTGAACGTGTTTGCCCCCACACCCACTACATGTTGTGGGTGCGGGGGCGTGGCGCGGGCCGGGGTCAGGTGTGGATGGTGGGCTTGGCCCAGTCGCGTGTGTCGACCCCGAGGCCGTTCAGGATCTGGGCCTGCAGACGGGTGCGGCGGGTGACAGCCGTGACGGTGTGCTGGCCGGCGGTGAGGGTGACCTGGCGGATCCGGTCGAGTTCTTGGAACGCCCGGTCGGCGGTGAGGTGCTGATCCTCGAGGTCGGGGTCGCGCAGGTCGGCGTCGACGAGCCGATTGCCGATCAGCTGCTCGACCACCGCAGCCAGGACGCAGATGGCGATGTGGCCACGCACGCGGGGTTCGGTGAAGTGGCGGATCGGCCGCAGGCCCAGGGCGGACTTGAGGACCCGGAACCGGCGTTCGACGTTCTGCAGCGACCGGTAGGCAGCCAACACCTGGGTCGCGTCCGCGACCGCGGTTGCCAGCGAGGTCGCCAGCACGTAGTGGCCTGCGAGCGCTTCGTCGTAGGCCAGCGCGTCGTGGTCGTAGTCGTAGACGAACCGGCCTTCGCCGACATCGGTGACGTCGAACAGGCGCTTGACCGGCGAGCGCGCCAGGATGG
>CAYSTY010000535.1:0-1857 GCA_964433685.1 uncultured Actinomycetota bacterium
CCGGTCCATCACCTGTGGATACGCACACGTGACACAACGGTGTCCATCAGGCTCGCCAGCTGGCCGCACCGCGACGACTACCGTCCTCATCGATGTCGGGGACGAGGAGCGGACGATGATCAAGGTGGGCGTGGTCGGTGCGGCCGGCCGCATGGGGTCGGAGGTGTGCCGGGCAGTCGACGGCGCCGACGACCTGGAGCTCGTCGCGGCGGTCGACCCGTCCGCCGCCGGCGCACGGGTGCGGGAGGTCGCCGGGATCGACACCGACCTCGAGGTCGCGGGGGACCTCGATGCCCTGGCAGCTGCCGGGGTCGACGTCGCGGTCGAGTTCACCGGCCCGAGCTCCGTCGGGGACAACCTGCGTTGGCTGCTCGAGCACGACATCCACGCCGTCGTCGGCGCCACCGGGATCAGCGACGAGGACCTGGCCGCCTGCCGCGAGCTGGCCGCCAGCGGCACGGCGAACCTGCTGATCGCGCCGAACTTCGCGATCGGTGCGGTGCTGCTGATGCGGTTCGCGACCGAGGCGGCCGCGCACCTGCCCCACGTGGAGATCATCGAGTACCACCACGACGGCAAGGTCGACGCGCCGTCGGGGACGGCACTGCGGACCGCCGAACTGATCGCCGAGGTCCGCCGCGAGGTCCCGGACGCACCGGTCGGCGACGATCGTCACCCCGGTGCCCGCGGCGCGACCCACGCCGACGTCCGGGTCCACTCGGTGCGGCTGCCGGGCGTCGTTGCGGACCAGGACGTGATCTTCGGAGGCCTCGGACAGACGCTGACCATCTCGCACCGGTCGCTGGACCGCACCTCGTTCATGCCCGGCGTGCTGCTCGCCTGCCGCAAGGTGCAGGGCATCCACGGCTGCATCGTCGGGCTCGAACACCTGCTCTGACGTTCGCACGGACCGCGGGGTTCACCGTCCGCCGCGTCGCGGTGGGAACGGGATGCGGTCGAGGTCGGCGGCGACCACGAGGTCGAGCTCGGGCGCGACCGCGCGTGCCTCGGCGAGGTGTCCCGCGGGGTCGGGGTAGCGCTGCGAGAGGTGGGTGAGCACGACCCGTCGGGCGCCGACGTCCCGGGCGATCGTGGCGGCCTGTGCGGCGGTGAGGTGTCCCACCTCCTCGGCGAGGTCGCGCTGGTCCTCGAGGAAGGTGGCCTCGATGACCAGCAGGTCCGCACCGGCGGCAGCCTGCCGTGCGCCCTCGCCGTCGCGGGTGTCCATGACCACGGCTGCGACCTGGCCGGGGCGGGGGTGGCTGACCTCGCGCAGCTCGACCCGCCGCCCGTCGACCGTCACCGCGCCCGCGGCGACCAGCTCGCCCCGTGCACGCGGCGGGACGCCCGCCCGCTGGAGCCGGACCGGATCGAGCCGTCGCCCGTCGGGTTCCTCCAGCCGCCATCCGAACGTCGGGACGGGATGGTCGCCCGTGCCGTGGGACAGCTCGACCGCCCGGATCGTGAACCGACCGACGGTCCCGACGACGCCGACCTCCTCCGGGTGGAGCACCACCTCGGTGTCCGAGCGGTACAGCGATGCGTCGCGCAGCCGTTCGACGTACGGGGCCGCCCCGGCGGGGAAGCGCACGTGGAGCGGGCCCGGGTGCCCGTCGAGCGCCGCTCGCTGCAGGACGCCGGGCAGGCCGAGGCAGTGGTCGCCGTGGGCGTGGGTGATCAGGACCTGCTCGACCTGCGACACGCGTGCGCCGGCGAAGGTCAACTGCCGCTGCGTGCCCTCGCCCGGGTCGACCAGGACGCCGATGCCGTCGAGCCGCAGCAGGTAGCCGTTGTGGGCCCGGGTGCGGGTGGGGACCTGGCTCGCCGTGCCGAGGACGACCAGCTCGCGGACCGACA
>CAYSTY010000536.1:0-1851 GCA_964433685.1 uncultured Actinomycetota bacterium
CGTCACCGACGGCTACCAGCCACTCGGTGATGACGCCTTCGGTGACGGACTCACCTAGCTGTGGGAGTTCGACCTCGGTAGCCACGTGGGGGGGTCTCCTGTCGGGAGCGTTGCGGGAGCGGGCGACCCGGCCGAACCTAGCCGAGCCTCCAGGGGGTCGCAGCGGCGCCCGACCACCGTCGGGCGGGGTCGCTAACGTCGGCCGCGGCCGATCCGACGACCCGCCCTCGGAGCCCGCGTGACCGACGCCCCCGTCCCCGGCGAGACCACCGCCGACCCCGTCCCAGCTGCGGGCCCGTTGCGCTCCCCGCTGCACCGCCGCCACCTCGAGGCGGGCGCGAAGCTCGCGCCGTTCGCGGGGTGGTCGATGCCGATCGCCTTCGCCGGCACGGTCGCCGAGCACACCGCGGTCCGTGAGCAGGTCGGGGTCTTCGACGTCTCCCACCTCGGCACCGTCTGGGTGACGGGGCCGGCGGCGACCGCGACGGTCGACCGGGCGTTCACCGCCGACGCGTACGCCATCGAACCCGGGGCGTCCCGTTACGCGCTGTGCACCGACGACGACGGCGGCATCCTCGACGACCTCATCGTCTACCGCCTGTCCGACCACCGGTGGCTGACGGTGCCGAACGCCGCCAACACCGCCACCGTCGTGGCGCGGCTGCGGGGTGCGGCGGACGAGGTCGCGCGTGAGGCGGCGCCCGAGGTGGCGCTCGCGGCAGCCGGCGCCGAGCCGGGCCCCGCCGACCTCGCGGTGGGCACCGCCGTCATCGACGATGCGTCCCGGGGATGGGCGATCGTGGCCATCCAGGGCCCCCGGTCGTTCGAGACCCTCCACGCGGCGCTGGACGTCGACGCCGCCGCGACGCCCTGGGGTGGCATCACCGAGGTGACCCTCGACGGACCGGTCCGGGGGCGCGTGGTGCTGTGCCGCACCGGTTACACCGGCGAGCTCGGGGCCGAGCTCCTCGTCCCCGCCGAGCTGGCGGTCGGTGTCTGGGACGCGCTCGTCGCCGCCGGTGCGCAGCCGTGCGGGCTCGGCGCCCGCGACACCCTCCGGCTGGAGATGGGCTACCCCCTCCACGGCGCCGACCTCGGTCCCGACGTCCTGCCCGCCGAGGCACGGATGTCGTGGGCGGTCCAGGCCAGCGACGCCGCCGGGGAGCCGCGCCGCTTCCCGGGGGCCGTCGCGATCGCCGCTGCGGCGGCGACCGGGCCGCGGCGACGGCTGTGGGGCCTACGCACCGACGGTCGCCGGCCGTTGCGCGCCGGCTGCGAGGTACGCCGCGACGGCGAGGTGGTCGGCACCACGACCTCCGGTGGGTTCTCACCCACGCTCGGGATCGGCATCGCGTTGGCATCGCTGGCACCCGACGTCACGCCGGGCGACGCCGTCACCGTGGACCTGCGGGGCGCGGCCATCGACGCGGAGGTCGTGCGGCCGCCGTTCGTGGACCGGGACCCGAAGGGCTGACCGTCCGCGGTGGTTCAGACGAAGCCGTCGATCGCGTCGGCGACCCGCTCCTGGACCCGCTGCAGGACGCTGCGCTGCTCCCACTCGCCGGGTTCCACCCGTCGGCTGAGGCTGAGGTCCCGTTCGAGGTCGGCGTCGAGCTGGCCGGTCAGTTCGGGATCGAAGACGACCAGGTCGCACTCCTCGTCGTGGCGCAGGGAACGGCTGTTGAGGTTCGCCGACCCGACGTTGGCGAGGACGCCGTCGACGGTGAGGATCTTGGCGTGCAGCATGGACCGCTCGTAGCGGTGGATGCGCACGCCCGCGTCGAGCAGGTCCTCGTAGGCCAGCTCGCCGACGACCTGTGGGAGCCGCTTGTCGGTGTGGTCACCGGGCAT
>CAYSTY010000537.1:0-1845 GCA_964433685.1 uncultured Actinomycetota bacterium
CTCGACGAACACCTGACCGTCGCGCTTACGCAGCGTCGCCTCGGCGATGTTCATCGACGGCGAACCGATGAACCCGGCGACGAAGAGGTTGTCGGGACGGTCGTAGAGGGTCTGGGGGGCGTCGGCCTGCATCAGCACGCCGCGCTTGAGGACCGCGACGCGGTCCCCCATCGTCATCGCCTCGACCTGGTCGTGGGTGACGTACACGGTGGTGACGCCGAGCCGGCTCTGCAGCGCCGCGATCTCCGCGCGCATCTGGACGCGCAGCTTGGCGTCGAGGTTGGACAGCGGCTCGTCCATCAGGAACGCCTGCGGGCTGCGCACGATGGCGCGTCCCATCGCCACACGCTGGCGCTGACCGCCGGAGAGGGCCTTGGGCTTCCTGTGCAGGTACTCGGTGAGGCCGAGGATGCTGGCGGCCTCGTTGACCCGCTCGTCGATCTGGTCCTTCGGCACCTTGGCGAGCTTGAGCGCGAAGCCCATGTTGTCCGCCACGCTCATGTGGGGGTAGAGCGCGTAGGACTGGAACACCATCGCGATGTCGCGTTCCTTCGGCGTCAGGTCGTTGACGACCCGGTCACCGATGGTCATCTTCCCGCTGGTGATCTCCTCGAGGCCCGCGACCATGCGCAGGGCCGTGGACTTGCCGCACCCCGAGGGGCCGACGAGGATCACGAACTCCCCGTCCTCGATCTCCAGGTTGAGGTCGAAGATGGCCTGGGTCCCGTCCGGGTAGACCTTGTTGACATCCTCGAAGACGACCTTGGCCACGTCCGGTCTCCCTGTACGTACGCCGTCTCCGACCCCGGAGCGGCGTTCGGTGGTCCCTGGCGGCCCCGGCGTCGTTCGGCACGACGCGCTCGCTGGGCCACCTCGAGCGTAACCGGACCGTAGTCCCGCCGGTCGGGTCTGGGAAGGGACCCACGCCACCCACCTCGTCCCACCAGGGCGAGCGTGTGCCACGGCCCCGGTCGGTGTGGCAAGGTCGGCGACCCGTGGACGAACGAGGTGCGGCGCACGCCGCACGGAGAGGGACGTCGAGGTGGCACCGTGGTGGAACGGCGCGGTCGGGTACCAGATCTACATCAGGTCGTTCGCCGACTCGGACGGTGACGGGATCGGCGACCTGCCGGGCATCCGGCGCAAGCTGCCCTACCTCGCCGACCTCGGCGTCGACATCGTGTGGATCACGCCCTTCTACCCCTCCCCCGGCGCCGACCACGGCTACGACGTCGCCGACTACACCGACGTCGACCCCGCGTTCGGGTCGGTCGCGGACGCGCGGGCCCTGGTCGACGAGGCCCACGCCCTCGGACTGCGCGTGGTCATCGACATCGTCCCGAACCACTCCTCCGACCGACACCCGTGGTTCGTCGACGCCGCCTCGAGCCGGGACGCCGAGCACCGCGACTGGTACGTCTGGCACGACGGAGCGCCGGACGGCGGGCCACCGAACAACTGGGTGAGCAACTTCGGCGGTCCGGCCTGGACCTTCCACGAGCCGACGGGGCAGTGGTACATGCACCTGTTCCTGCCCGAACAGCCCGACCTCAACTGGGACAACGAGCAGGTCCGCGCCGCCTTCGAGGACATCCTGCGGTTCTGGTCCGAGCTCGGGGTCGACGGGTTCCGGATCGACGTGGCGCACTCGCTCCTCGAACACCCCGAGCTGCTCGACAACCCGCTCATCGGCGACCCGCCGCCCGCCGGTGCCTCGCCGTCCGATGTGTGGGACGCCTACCACCACCTCCACGACCAGGACCAGGAGGCCGTCCTCGACGTCTACCGCCGGTGGGCCGAGGTGGTCGGTGAGCACGACGGGCTGCTGCTCGGCGAGGTCTACCT
>CAYSTY010000538.1:0-1845 GCA_964433685.1 uncultured Actinomycetota bacterium
GGACCACCACGGCGCCGGGAGGCAGGTGGTCCTGCCCCAGCAGCGCGTCGACCGCCGCGTCGTCGGCCGCCGCGAGACGGACCGCCGTGCTCCGGGTGGTCGGGCCGATTAGGTCACGGCCGAGCAGCTCACCGAGGACGCGCAGGCTCGTGACCGTGCGCCCGTCGAGCACGGCCCGCCGGCGCTGGTCCCAGCTCGGTACCGGCCGCACCCGGTCGACCCCGTCGAGCGGGACGGCGCCCCGCTCGGCAGCCCAGCGTGGCGGTCCACCGTCCACGTCCACGACCGGTGTCCGACCCGCGATCGCGGCGGCGGCCACCTGCCACCGGTCGGGTCCGTCGAGAGGTACGAGCCACGCGGCGTGGCGAGCCCAGATCGACCAGGGGTCGGTGATGCCGGCACCTCCGACCCCGGTTCCCACGTGAGCCACGGCCTCCGCGACCCGGGCGGGCAGGCGGGTGCGCGTCGGTCCCGCGAGCACCGCGAGCCGCTCGTCGGTGGGCGGCCCCTCGG
The DNA here is from genome assembly GCA_964433685.1 of uncultured Actinomycetota bacterium. Lineage (GTDB taxonomy): Bacteria > Actinomycetota > Nitriliruptoria > Nitriliruptorales > Nitriliruptoraceae > Nitriliruptor. The sequence goes on from CAYSTY010000538.1 coordinate 514, forward strand.
AGGCGATCCGTGCGGGCGGGACCCCGAGGACCCAGTCGAAGCCCGCCTCGTCGGCGGCGACCTCCAGCGTGCTGCGGGACGCGATGGCAGCCAGGCCCGGCGCCCGCCACCTCGGCCCGGACCAGAGCACCACGGTGGCCACACCGGCCCGGTCGGCGGCATCGACGATCGCGGCCAGGTCCCGGTCCCGTGCCGGGACCGCCCCGCTGCCGGCGCCCGCCCACGGGCCACCGGCCGCGAACGCCTCGGACTCGATGAGCACCGCCTGAGGAGCCAGCGCGGCGATCAGATCGACCGCATCGTGTGGGAGCAGACGGGTGAGCAGCACCTCGTCCTCGAGCACCGCCGCCGTCCGGTCGGTGACGACCGCTGCGACCGCGTTGCGCCGGTCGGGCGCAGCGACGGCCGGGACGGTGGTGACGATCGGCGGGCGCGACCGGACGGCGTCCGTCGTCGCAGATCCATCGCCGTCCGCCGCCCGAGCACGCGCGGCGTCCCCGCTCCCGCGCTTGCGCCAGCGGTCGAGGAGCTCGCGCGAGGAGGTGGCGACGCTGCGGGGGTCCTTGACCCCCTGGACGACCGCCTGGCCGAGGCGGTAGCTCGTGGACCGTTCCAGGTCGTCCAGACGCCGCCGCTCGAGCGCGAGCTCGCGGCGCGCCCACCGCAGATCCTGCTCGAACTGCGCCGCGCGGCCCGCTTCGCGGGCGCGCGCACCTTCGGCGGCCCGGAGACGACGTTGCAGCGCCTCGACCGACCGGGGGGAACCGCCGCTCGTGCCCGTGCGCAGATCCTCGAGCCGTCGTCTGGCCTCCCGGCTCGCGGCCGCGGGATCATCTGCGTCGGACTCCTCGGCGGCGATGAGCACCACGCCGCCGAGCAGCGGCGCGTCACCCTCGAGGTCGGCGACACGTTCCACCCGGTAGCCGTAGGCCGCCAGACGCACCGCGGCGCGTTCGAGACGAGCGTCGTTCGGCGGTTCCGTGCCGAGCACGACGATGGCCGGCGGACGCAGCTCCTCCATCACCGGCAGCACGTCCACGACCGATCCGCTGACCCCCACCGTCACGCACAGCAGCGGGCGCACCCCGTCGGCCAGATCACCCACCTCGGTGCGGGTCCAGCCCTCGTGGGCGAGGTCGACCGTCGGCGCGTCGGCGCCGCCGGTGAGCAGCACGAGACGACCAGCGGCGACCTCGGGCGCGGGCAGCAGCTCGGATGATCGCACGACAGGCCTGGGCTGGTCGGTGGACGGGGGCTCGGACGCTACCACCGTCCGACCCGGCTCAACCGGCGGCGAGCAGGTCCGCGATGCGGCGGTAGCGGGCCGCGTTG
>CAYSTY010000539.1:0-1842 GCA_964433685.1 uncultured Actinomycetota bacterium
CTTCTCGCGCAGGTGGTGGTCCTGCAGCAGCACCGGACCGCGCGGTCCCGCCTTCAGCGAGTGGTCGGTGTCGTGGAGCCGGACACCCTGGGCGGTCGTGAGGTAGGCGCCGCTCTGCTGGCGGGCGTCGTCAGCCGCCGGGTCGGCGCCGGTGGGGGACACCCGGCGAGGCTGGTCCTGCTCCGACTTGGGTGGGAGCGGCTCGCGCGGCTCGCTCGGTTCCTCGAACGGTGGTGGTTGGCTACCGGGAGCCCCGGGGATCGTGATCGCGGGACCGCCCTGCACCACCTCCTTGGCTGCGTCCGTTGCGGACCGCGCGGCGGACGCTGCCGCGTCCGCGACCCGCTCGGCTGCACCGCGCACGGTGCCGGTCTGTTCGTCGTTGTCTGCCATCGAGCGAAGCTAACGGCGGCGCCAGCCACGCCAGCCCGGACGGACGCCCATGGCCGCGAGGTCACGGCGTGGTGCAACCGCGCGGCGCAGGTGGCGCCAGGTGATCGGCGAGCCGGCGCAGCGCAGCGGCGGCCCGGTGCCGGCTCGCGTGGGCGAACCGCTGGCGCCGCGGCCGGCGTCGTCGAGGTGCGTGCGGTCGAGGGCCCGGCGGAGCGACCGGCCAGTCGGAGGTCCGGTACGTCGTCAGGTGGTTCATCGTCTGCCTCGGTTCCGATGCATGCGTGTCGCTAGCAACTCTGTCGATGATGACATATATTCCCGGTGGAGTCGACCTGTGAGGAGCGGTGTGGTGGAGCGCGTGGACCCGGTCGCGGCGGTCGTCGAACAGTGGCGCGAACGACGACCCGGTCTCGATCTGGATGGGATGGCGGTCTTCGGCCGGATCTACCGGTTGGCGCGGATCTCGGAGCTGCGCCGCAACGAGGTGCTCGAGCCGCACGGGTTGCAGGTCGGCGACATCGACGTGCTCTCGCCTCTGTGGCGTGAAGGCGGGGGGCTGCGACCGAGGGAGCTGCGACGCTCCCAGCTGGTCGGCTCCGGGACCCTGACCGCCCGGCTCGACCGGCTGGAGCAGCTCGGTCTGCTCGAGCGCCGACAGGACGCCGACGATCGCCGGGGCCGGACCTTGCACCTGACCGCGGAGGGCGACCGCCTGGTGCCGCGCCTGGTCGAGGAGCTGCTGGCGATCGAGAACGAGTTCCTGGCGGCGCTGTCGCCGACGGCGCGCGCCCGGTTGGGTCGCGACCTCGCGCGCGTGCTGGCGACGGTGGACGCTTCGTGACCGCGTCGACAGGTCCGGACGTGCCGGACGGCGGAGGGGTGAGCGAGCTGCGCCTCGTGGTGACCGTCGAGGACCACGCCGACGCGCTCCGCTTCTACCGCGACGTGCTCGGCATGCGGGACGTGGGGGCGATCGGTTCACCCTCCGGCCGGGTCGCGATCCTCGACGCGGGCCGAGCGACGCTCGAACTGGTCGATGCGGTACACGCCGACTTCATCGACGGGGTCGAGGTCGGCCGTCGGGTGGCCGGGCAGGTGCGCGTCGCGCTGCGCGTCGAGGATGCCGAGGTCGCGACGGCCCGGGCGACCGATCACGGCGCGCGGCTCATCGCGGCGCCGCGGCCCACGCCCTGGGGATCGCGGAACGCGCGCCTCGACGGACCGGGCGGCCTCCAGCTGACGTTGTTCGCCGTGTGACCTCACCCTGGCCGTACGAGCTATACCCCGGTAGGGTATGTCCGTTCCGGTGAGGCGCGGCCACGTAGCGTTGCGGCGGCGGACGAGAGGTGACGCGATGCAGGCCGAACCGCAGCACGAGGAGCACGACCACGGCGGGCACGCCCACGGCGGTCATGACCACGGTGGGCACGACCACGGTGGGCACGACCA
>CAYSTY010000540.1:0-1833 GCA_964433685.1 uncultured Actinomycetota bacterium
CCCCGCCGGGCCGGCCGCGACGGAGGTGACCCGATGAGGCTCCTCGCCGTCGAGGTGCGGCGGCTGACCGCCCGGGCCCTCGTCCTCGTCGCGGTGCTCGGTGGGCTCGCCGGCATCGCCTTCGCGCTCGTCGGGGTCGCGCAGACCGTGCGCCCCATGGACGCGCAGCAGCTCGCCGAGGCCGAGCGGATGTACGAGCAGGAGCTCGAGCACTGGGCGGAGCACGGCGAGGAGATGGTCGAGGGGTGCCTCGAGGAGCAGGAGCGGGCACGCAGCGACACCGGCGACCCGACGCTCGACCACGGCTGCCACGACATGGAGCCGCGACTCGACTGGTTCATCTGGATGCCCCCGCCGCTGCACGACCAGCTGCCGTGGGAGCAGTCCTCCGTCGCGTACCTCGTGCTGTTCGTGAGCCTCGCGGTCGGCACGACGGCGACCGCCGCCGAGATGAGCACCGGCGCGATGGCGACGCTGCTCACCTTCGTGCCGCGCCGCCTGCGGGTCTACGCCGCCAAGCTGGCGGCACCGGCCCTCGTCATGGCGCCCGTCACCGCGCTCCTGCTCGGCGCGCACCTGCTGGGCACGTGGCTGCTCTACGACGGCGCGGACCTCGCCGACGGCATGACGTCGCACCACTGGGGCGAGGCGGCCGCCGTGCTGGGCCGCACGGTCGCCGCCTGCGTGCTCGTCGCCGCGCTCGGCGCCGCGCTCGGGATCCTCGCCCGGCGGACCGCCGTCGTCCTCGGCGGGTTCATCGCCTACGTCGTGGCGGTCGAGGGCCTGGGGGCGGCGCTCGGGGTACGCACGTGGCTCCTCGCGCTCAACCTCGAGGGGTTCCTCCGCGGCGGCACCGAGGACTGGACCCAGGTGTGCGAGGTGACCGAGGCGGGCACCCTGTGCGAGGGCGTCGCCGTCCCGCACACCCTCACCCAGAGCGCGATCTACCTCGCCGTGCTCGCCGTCGTCGTCATCGGCGGCACCGCCCTCGTCTTCCGGCGCCGCGACCTCTGACGCGCCGCCCACCCGTACCGCCCACCCGTATCGCCCGCCCCGACCACCCGGCCGTACCCACCTGTCCTTGCCACCCGGAGCCACGAGGGGACCGATGCACCGCAGGCCCGCCCACGCCGTCCCGCGCCGTACCCGGCCGGCGCCTGCGCGCCGGTGGACCGCCGGCGCGATCGTCACGACCGTGCTGGTCACCGCCACCGCCTGCACCCCCGGACCGCCCGGGCCCGAGCCGACCGTCGAGGACCTGGCCGAGGCGCTGACCGCCCGCGACGTGACCCAGGTGCCGTTCACCGAGGCGGACCCGGCCGCGGCGACCGAGAGCGTCCGCGCCGCCGTCGAGGGCATGGGTGAGCAGCCCCACACCGTCACCGCCGGCGACGTCGAGGTGGACCGCGAGGCCGGCACGGCGACCGCGACCCTGGAGCACCGCTGGGACCTCGACGGGCTCGAGGAGGACTGGACCTACACGACGCCCGTGACCCTCGACCTCGTCGAGGACGCGTGGCAGGTGCGGTGGTCCCCTGCGCTCGTGGCCCCCGACCTCGCACCGTTCGAGACGTTGCGGACGGTCCGGGTCCCCGCCGAACGTGCCGAGGTGCTCGACGGCCACGGCGACCCCGTGGTCGTGCCGCGCGCGGTCCTGCGGCTGGGTGTCGACAAGACGTGGGCGACCGCCGAGGAGTGGGATGCGTCCGCCCGGGCGCTCGCCGAGCTGCTCGAGCTCGACCCGGACCCCTACGCGGACCGGGTGGCGGCCGCGGGTGAGAAGGCGTTCGTCGAGGCGATCGTCGTCCGGGCCGAGGACCCGGGGGTCGACCT